>JBLIKD010000020.1:0-20716 GCA_047636275.1 Flavobacterium sp.
TGTAATAGATAACTAGATTAGGCACATCTTAAAATTTATGTTATTTTTACATCACATAAAAATACAATAATGACTAAGCAAGAACGGGTTACTTTTGTTATAAATACGTTAAAGGAACTATACCCTACAATTCCCATTCCTCTAGACCATAAAGATCCGTATACTTTATTAATTGCAGTACTACTATCTGCACAATGTACAGATGTACGTGTAAATAAAATCACACCGCTGCTTTTTGCCAAAGCAGATAATCCGTACGACATGATAAAAATGTCAGTGGAGGAGATTAAAGAAATTATTCGTCCCTGTGGTTTATCACCAATGAAATCAAAGGGAATCCATGGGTTATCACATATACTAATCGACAAGCACGATGGAAAAGTACCAAAGAGCTTTGAGTTTCTGGAAGAATTACCAGCCGTAGGACATAAAACAGCAGGTGTCGTTATGTCGCAAGCCTTTGGTGTTGCTGCTTTCCCAGTAGACACTCATATTCATCGTTTGATGTACCGCTGGAATCTAACCACTGGTAAAAATGTTGTACAAACAGAAAAAGATGCCAAACGCATTTTCCCCGTTGAAACATGGAATGACCTGCACCTACAAATGATATGGTATGGACGAGAATATTCCCCTGCCCGTGGCTGGGATCTAGAAAAAGATACTATCACTAAAACTGTAGGTAGGAAAACAATCTTAAACAAATACAATAAAAAATAAATTACATTACTTCGAAATCAAACAAGTGAAATTTATCTGTTCAATTACCAGAATAGCGCATGAATTCTAAGCGTTGAAAATAACGATAGTACTAATTAGAAATAATTTCGAATCTATGATTGTCAATATCTATAACGCTTAACGCCTTTGAATAATTTAATAAAAAAGAAACGACTTCCTTTCTTGGTTTCATTGCCTTAGAGAACACTAGTTTTTTTGAGTAGATTTTTGCCATGTTGTGCTTAATTTGTTTCAATTAATAACGTGGTATATCTCTAAATATTGTTAATTCGTTAAAACGATTTGATGTTTATCAATAACTTTTCTCAAGTTCATTAAAGCATATCTCATTCTACCCAAGGATGTATTAATACTTACCCCAGTAATTTCAGATATTTCTTTAAAACTCATATCCTGATACATTCGCATCACCAAAACTTCCTTTTGATCAGATGGAAGCGCTTCAATTAGCCTCTTTAAATCAACTTGCACCTGCTCAGAAATGATTTTATTTTCAATTGTAGGACAATCATCTGACATTATGGAAAAAATTGAAAACTCTTCTGTTTCTCTAAATAGCGGCATTTTCTTCGTTTTTCTAAAATGATCGATAATAAGATTATGCGAAATACGCATCACCCATGGTAAAAACTTACCCTCCTCATTGTATGAATTAGACTTTAACGTTTTGATTACTTTAATAAAAGTATCTTGGAAAATATCATTTGAAATGTCTCTATCTGCAATTTTAGAATAAATAAAACCATAAATTCTTGATTCATGTCTTTTGATTAAAGTAGCTATCGCTTCTTCGTTACCTGCTACATAATTTTGCACCAATAAAGCGTCTGGAAATTGTATATTAGACATAGTTGTACCTTTTAGTTCTTGTTTAAAAATTGGAGTAATTTTTCTAAAAAGTAATTTTATACTATAGGCTGATTTTGATTATGGTTTTCTCTGACATTCAAATTTAACAAAAATTTATTCTAACAAACAAATAAAATTAACAAAAATCAACACCTTAATCCTTAAAACGTTAAAAATAAGGAGTTCAACATTCTATTTAAATGTTTTATGGGACGGAACAAAACTTTAAGAATAGTAACATCTACTTTTTCCCGACATTTAGAGCGATGATCGTATAGCCCACAGAATAACACAATTAACGAAGAATATAAAAAACAAAAAAGTAGCAAGTTAAAATATACTTGCTACTTTTTTTTTAAAATAAAAACTTTTATTTATTGATATACTCTAATGTAGTCCACAGAAAAATCTTGTGGAAAGATTGAATCGTCAACATCCGGTCCTCCAAAACTTCCTCCAATTGCCAAATTGACAATAAAAAAGAAGGGTTGATCGTAGGGCCAAATCGCTTCCGTTTTATTCTCTGGATTGAAAGTGTACACTAAATTAGCATCAACAAAAAAATCTATTTTATCTTTAGACCAATCCATAGCATAGATATGATATCCTTCTTCAATATCTTCAATCCTTGTTTTTTTTGTGTTGATTGTATTTCCATGACTGTCCTGTGTGTGTAAAGAAGTAAAAATAATATCTGGTTCTCTCCCCACATATTCAAGGATATCAATCTCCCCACATTTCGGCCAGCCTACTTTATCAATATTAGACCCCAGCATCCAAAAAGCGGGCCAGATGCCATACCCAACGGGTAATTTTGCTCTAGCTTCAAAATAACCATATTGGAATTCTTTTTTAGCTTTAGTCGTGATCCGTGTAGACGTGTATTTCTCCCCTTCTTTTTTTGCTGTAATTACTAAGTTTCCATTTACAATCTTATGATTTTCATCAGTGTAAAGTTGCCTCTCGTTATTACCCCAACCACAATTAGGACAGCCATCTCCTAATTCAATATTCCACACTTCCTCGTTTAAGTATTTTCCATTAAAGTTTTCTTCCCAAACTAGTTTTTTGTTAGTCGCCTGCCCAAAACAAGAACTTCCGATAAGTAGTAGTATTATAAATCTTTTCATTTTTAACTAGTTAGAATATTGAAAATCCATCTGTAAAGTTTTTGCTGAACTACCACCAACAAAGACATTAAAATCTCCTGGTTCCGCTTCCCACTTGTTATTAGCAGTGTAAAATTCGATTGTTTTGTTATCAATACTAAAAGTGACTTCCTTTGTTTCGTTTGCTTTTAATTCTATCATTTCAAATCCTTTTAATTCTTTAACTGGTCTTGTTACACTACCAATCAAATCTCTTATGTACAACTGAACCACTTCTTTCCCTGTAACTTTTCCCGTGTTCTTAACTTTAACTGAAACCACTATTTTTCCGTTTTTGGAAAAAGAAGCATCACTTAATTTTAAATCAGAATATTCAAATTTAGAATAACTCAAACCGTAGCCAAATGGATACAACGGAGTGTTTTCCACATCAATGTAATGCGACCAAAAAACACTTTCCGGCTCATTCATAACCGGCCTTCCCGTATTTTTATAATTATAGTAAATAGGCACTTGCCCCACATTCCTTGGAAACGTCATTGGTAATTTTCCACTAGGATTATAGTCCCCATACAAAACTTGAGCTATTGCATTACCGCTTTGAGTACCTAAATGCCACGCTTCTACAATTGCTGGAATATTTTCATCAGCCCATGGAATGGCCAGTGGACGTCCATTATTTAAAACTAAAACAACATTAGGGTTGGCTTTGAAAATTGTTTCCAACAATTCTTGTTGTACTCCAGGCAATCCTAAATCTGACCTACTTCTTCCTTCTCCAGATTGCAAGCCGTGTTCTCCTAATACCATTATCACAACGTCAGCCTGCTTTGCTGCAACAATTGCTTCCGGGAAACCACTTTTATCAGTCATGTTAATTTTAGTCTCCCAAACGAATTGAGTTCTTCCAATACTAACATCAGCTCCTTTAACATAGCTAAGTTTATTTCCATCATACTTTTGAAGACCTTCTAATACTGAAACAGCACTTTCGTCATCAGCTGCAATTCTCCAACTACCCAATGGGCTAGTTTTATCATTTGCCAATGCACCTATAAGCGCAATTTTCAATCCTGATTTTTTAAGAGGCAACAGTTCATTTTCGTTTTTTAATAAGACAATTGACTTTTTTGCCATATCCAAAACTTCTTCTTGAAACTTAGCACTTCCTACGGTTTCTTTTTCACGAGTTTCGTCACAATATTTGTATGGGTTATCAAACAAGCCCAATTCAAATTTCACTTTAAGAATTCTTCTAGCCGCATCATCAATTAGATTTTCGCTCACTTTCCCTTCCTGAACTAATTCTACCAAATGACCTACGTAAGCACTAGATTCCATATCCATATCAGAACCTGCCTTAATTGCAATTTCCGCAGCTTGTTTACTGTCTTTTGCATAACCATGAGCAATCATCTCGTTGATAGATCCCCAGTCTGACACAACAAAACCATCAAAATTCCAATCCCCTTTTAATATTTGTCTTTGTAAGTATCTATTTCCTGTTGCAGGAATTCCATTCAATTCGTTGAATGAATTCATAAAAGTTCGCACTCCGGCATCAACAGCTGCTTTAAAAGGAGGAAATATAGTATTCTGTAAGGTAGTTTCACTTACATCAACTGTGTTGTAATCCCTTCCCGATTCTGCAAAGCCGTACCCTGCAAAATGTTTGGCACAAGCCAAAATAGTATTTGTGGCAGCTAAATCAGTTCCCTGAAAACCCTGCACTCTTGCAACCGCGATTTCACTTCCTAGAAAAGTATCCTCACCTGCGCCTTCCATAACTCTACCCCATCTCGCATCGCGGGAAACATCAACCATAGGCGCAAAAGTCCAGTTTAATCCAACGGCAGAGGCCTCATCTGCTGCCATTGCTGCTGATCTTTTGATCGCTTCCATATCCCAGCTTGCGGACTCAGCCAATGGTATAGGACTAATCGTTTTGTAACCATGAATTACGTCAAACCCAAAAATCAAAGGAATACCTAATCTGGTTTCTTCCACTGCAATTTTTTGTAATGCCCTTACATCTTTAACGCCTCTAACGTTCAGCATAGAGCCGACTAAACCTTTTTTTAAATCATCATACTTTTTTGCCGCCTGTCCCTCTTTAGGTGTAGGCCCAGTTATTTCCCAAAATCCATTATATTGATTAAGTTGTCCTACCTTTTCTTCTAATGTCATCAACTTTAAAACAGAATCCACTTTCCTTTCTAAAGGACTATCTTTCGAATAAGATACAGAGGGTTTCATTATTTTGTCCCCACAACCCACTACGAAAAGGGAAGCTGTAATGATGGGTAACATAAACTTTAAATTATTTTTCATGTATTTCTTTTTTAAATATTATTACAATTAAAAGGCCGGTACATAACCGACCTTTTTAATCTCTATAAATAAATACTTATTCTTATTGATATACTCTTACATAATCAATCTCCATCGCAGACTGAGTAAAGGCTGGATCAATTGCTCCACCAAAGGTTCCTCCCATAGCCACATTAAATATCAAGAAAAAATCTTTGTTAAATGGTATGGTGTTATCGTTGGCTCTAGAGTGAATTAGCTTATCATCTACAAATATTTGAATATTTGTAGGACTCCAAATTGTTTTATATACATGAAATTCAGTTGAAGCATTTGTAATAGTTACTTTATTTCCATCTGCATTTCCTCCGGAACGTCCTGGATAATGCAAAGTACCATGAATAACATTGGGCTCATTTCCTTTGTGTTCCATTATATCTATTTCTCCACAACCTGGCCATGTATTAGTTGCATAATCCGAACCTAACATCCAAATCGCTGGCCACGTTCCTCCACCTGCTGGCAATTTAGCTCTTACTTCTACTTTCCCATAAGTGAACTTGTATTTACCTTCTGATTTCAATCGTGACGAAGTATAACTAGTACCTACTTTTTTAGCAGTGATTTTTAAATTTCCACCTGCTACTATTACATTATCTGAACTATTAGTATAGGTTTGGGCTTCACCATTACCCCAACCTCCAGAACCTGTACCTAAGTCATAAGACCATTTGGCTGGATCAGGTGCACCATCAGTATTAAACTCATCCGAAAACTTAAGAGTTGTATAATCAGCTACCGCTTGCGTTGGTTTTGTTGTGGTAAAAATCATATACCAAGCTAAACCTGTATTGTTTGCCTGTAAAAAACGCACAGTCATACGGTTATCTGTAATTGATAAAATTTCATAAGAACTTTGTCCAACATAGTACCCCATAAATCCTCCATCAGAGAAATTCATAGCTGTACCTCTTGTTTGGGTCAAACGATTCGGGTTGGCCATCACAACTGATTCTGAAGGGCTTAAAGCTACCGTTTTAAGTGCGCCTGTGTTGTAAATTAAACAAGCATCATTACTCCCTGTTCCACCACCAACACTTAAGTAAGCAGCGTTAAAAAATGTAGAGCCACCATTATCTAATTTATACTTTAAAGTACCACCATCTACACTAAATGTTAATACATTATCATAGAAACAACCAGGCGCTTTTTCAAAAGCAACTGCTTGGTAATAATTAGGGAAATAATTCTTCGTCGCGTCTCCATCATTCTGTCCTACACCTAAATGACCCGGTTCTGAAGCCGAGATATACCATTTTTTAGACGTACCACCTGTTAAAAGTTTAACGGCTTCAGCATCTTCAAAATTACTTTGCACTTTTACTTCAACGGTACTATTCGTCGACACTCCCCCAGTACCTGAAGCAATCACGGTTACAGTATAAGAATTAAGACCAACTTTTGTGAAAAGTTTATCTATAATACCACTTGGTGCGTTTGAAGAGGTTCCATCAGGGAAAACAAATTTATAAGATATTGCGTCATCTGCAGTTGCCGTAAATTTAACTTTGCCGGACCCATCACCATTGGGATTCGCTGCTGTTTTGCCAATAAGCTCTACTGCTACTTGTAAATTTGAAGGAGCTTGTAATGAACCGAAAGTAAAATCATCTTCCGAACAATTCACCATCAATAACAATATAAAAATGGAGATTGTGTTTGTAATTATTTTTTTCATCTTTTATGTTTTTAATTAGATTGTTTAATATCATCAAAGTAATAAGTAGCTCCTGTTCCTTTTTGTCCAAAATCAAAGAAAACAACCACTCTTTGATAATTATTAGAACTTACAATTCCTGGAAAATCGAACGTAAGTTCTTCCCAACCATTAGCAACTGTGGATGTAGCATCAACTTCAATATTTGTAGCGTCCGAAGCTACTTTTTTCTCTAATTTTAATTTTACAATAATTCCAGCTTTAGGAGACCATACTTTGATTTTGATCTTTTTCATCACTGCAAAATTGATAGGACTGTCTAGATCAAATGAGCCACCGGCCCACACTTCAGATCCGCTTCCTTTTGTAAGGGCTGCTACTTTTGTAGAAGTATTAATCCCAGTAGCATTTTGGTTAGCAACAACAGCTGTGTTTGCCCCACCAAAATTTCCAAAACTATAAGTCAACTTTGCTGACTCAAAAGTTAGAGGCAAAACTAAGGTTTCAGCACCACTAACTAACTCTATATCATCATAGAAGTACTCAGCACCTGTACCTGGGTTTCCAAAATCGAAAAACACTACAACCCTTTGGTAGTTATTTGCATTGTTAATTTTTGTAAAATCATAGCTCAATTCTTGCCAACCATTGGCGATGGTTGTAGTGACATCTACTTCAATATTAGTCGCGTCAGTAGCTACTAATTTTTCAAGCTTCATTTTTACCACAATTCCCGCTTTAGGTGACCAAATTTTCATTTTGATCACTTTTTTAGTTGAAAAGTCGATAGGAGCAGCTAATTCTATTGTTGAACCAGCCCAAACTTCAGCTCCAACTGGCTTCGTTAATTTGGCTACTTTAGCGCTTCCATTAATTGCTCCAATACTAGGATTGTTTGCGCCAACAGAAAACGCACCACCAAAGTTTCCAAAGGCGGGTACTGCCGTTTCAAAAGTGATTGGTAAATTGATAGGGTTTGCAATAACTACTGTTTGTGTAGTAGTTGTTTTTGCTACTCCTCCACTCAAGGCTACGATTTTTACCTCATAACTTCCCGTTAGTGTGTATTTATGTGTAATCGTTTCACCTTCCATGAAATCTACAGGAACTTCATTTAATACATCTCCAAAATAAACTTGAAAATAGGTTTCTAACTTAGCTGTTGCCGCAACTGTAATCGAGAAATTATCTCCTAAAACAGGGCTAATAACAGCTACTAAGTTAGTAGGTGCTAGAAAAGAAACTGTTAATTTTTGAGTTACTTCTGTTCTTTTACCGTTAAGCGTCGTTCCTATAATTTTAGCATTATAAACACCTTCTTTGTACGTATGTTCTACGGTTCCTCCCAGACCCACATAAGCTGGAGCGGTAGTTCCATCTCCAAAAAGTATTTCATATTGAGTTACTCCTTCACCGCGAGGTAAAAAAGTAACTTTTCCTGTATTATCTTGAGTTACTGTGGTTAATGCTGAAATATTTTGTGGTGCAACTAAAGCATCCAAATCAACATCTAAATTGTCTTCGGAACACCCTAAAAAAAGTGCAAAAACAAGAAGACCTGTTATTAATTTTAAATTTTTCATAAGTACTGTTTTTTTTAATATCCTGGGTTTTGTGCCCAATTTCCGTTAGCAAATTGAATTTCCTCAATTGGAATAGGGAACAATTCATTCTTCCCCGCTGTAAATCCAGTTATTTCTTGAGCCGCTTTTTTAGTTCTCACTAAATCAAAGAAACGATGTCCTTCACCAACGAGCTCTATTTTTCTTTCTGTCAAAATAAAATCAGTTAATGCTGCTCCTGATGCTGAAATATCATGATTAAGATCGCCAAAAGCACGTCTTCTTACTTGATTCAAGTATCCTCTGGCTTTAACATCACTCAATCCACTTCTATTATAAGCCTCAGCTGCCATCAATAAAACATCCGCATAACGTATCGATCTGTAATTATTAGGATTAGTCAAATTTAAATCTCCTGCAGCAAGTCCGCTTCTTTTTCTTGGAATGTACTTTCTATTAAAGTACCCAGTATCTTCATACCCTTTACCATAAGTGGCACCTGTTTTTGCTGCCCAATCTTTAAAATCTAAAATAGCAACAGCCTTACGATTGTCTCCTGCTTCAAACGCATTCACAATTTTAGGTGTAGGAACATTAAAACTGAATCCAGATGTAAATAAAGGTCCTGAATAATTCCTAGGTCCACTGAAACCAACGGCTACATTCCCTTCACTACATTGCAAACAAGTAAAACCAGCTCCTTCAACATCAGTATATTGTACTTCAAAAACGGATTCAACTCCATTTTCACCCTCCGCTTCAAAAATCGAATTATAATCTACTACAAGAGAATAATTACCTGCTGTGATAACACTTTCTAAAGTAGTTGCCGCCTTAGCAAAGTTATCTTGATATAAATATGCCTTCCCTAAAAGTGCCAATGCAGCCCCTTTTGTTGCTCTTCCCTTTTGTGAAGGCACGGCGGCTAAATTTTCAGAAGCATAAATTAAATCTGCTTCAATTGATGCATACACCTCTTTCACCGTAGAACGTGGGGTAATTTTTTCATCTCCCACTCCGAAACGAACATCTCCTTTCAGAGGAATACCACCAAACCATTTTACCAACTCAAAGTGATAATATGCTCTTAGAAAACGAGCTTCAGCAATAACTTGATTTTTACCAGTAAAATCAATTTTGTTTTTAAACTCTAAAATATAATTAGCCCTGTTCACTCCAGCAAACATCCAGTTCCAGATATCTCTCAAGTTGCCGTTTACAGGAGTATGAATCATATCATCAACTTGCTGAAATCCAACAACGTCAGTTTGACTTTCGCCACCTGCTAACGTATTATCGGAAGCTATTTCCCCTAGTAAAACGTTTACGTATGAGGATTGGAGTAAATCATAAGCCGCAACAAGTGCCTTATCATAATCTGATTTAGAATTAAAATAATTTTCTGAATCAATTGAATATACAGCATCTCTATTTACGAACTCATCGCTACAAGAAACGATAAAAGTCGAAAATATTGCTATTATAGTTACTGTAATGTATATATACTTTTTCATTTTATTATAAATTAAAAATTAATATTTAACCCAAGTAAATAGGTTCTAGGAGTAGGATAGAAACCATTATCAAATCCCCCTCCAATTGGAGCTCCACTTGATGCTCCCGGATCAAAACCTCTGTATTTGGTAAACGTATAAAGATTATTTACTCCAGTGTAAAGACGTAACTTAGTTATTCCTACTTTTTCAGAAACTGTAGAATTCAACGTATATCCTAATTGAATATTTTGGATTCTCAGATAAGAAGCATCTTCAACATAATAATCAGAAAAAATTGTATTAGCTGTTGCACCAGTGGTCACTCTAGGATTAATATTACTTGTACCTTCTCCTGTCCATCTATCCAACACATAATTCAAACGATTAGCATCTGATAATACTCGTTCATAATTCCTTACCATATCATTCCCTACGGAAGCAAAAGTATAGGCGGCAAAGTCTAAATTTTTATAGTTCAATTGTAAATTGAATCCCATAGTCGCTTTCGGTATTGGATTCCCCAAGTTAGTTCTGTCATTTGCGTCAAGAACTCCGTCACCATTAACATCAACATAACGAATATCTCCAGCGGCAGCATTAGCTCCTAAGGCAATTTGTGAAGGATGCGCATTAACTTCTGCTTGGTTTTGAAAAATCCCATCCGTTTTGTACCCATAGAAATATCCAATTGGCAAACCTACTTCCATTCTCGAAGGAAACGGTTGTCCTACACCAAATGATCCTCCAGGTACATACCCAATACCGTTGTTTACTTCCAGTACTTTATTCTTTAAAAATGTAACATTGTATCCGATACTGATACTGAAATCATCAGACAAATTATCTTTATAATCTATAGAAAATTCAACACCTGAATTTTTAACAGTTCCTGCATTAGCAGTAGGAAGAGCTCCTCCTGGAGCATAGCTACCAACAATTCCTGATACAGGAATATCACGGATTAATAAATCCTTTCTGGTATCCGTGAAATAATCGGTAACAATGGAAACTTTACTATCGAATAATTTTAAATCCAATCCAATATCTGTTTTTTGCGATTGTTCCCATTTTAAACTTGGATTTGGAATTTGACCGGTAGCGGTACCATTAATTAGAGCACCATCAAAAACGTAGGTAGCTTCACCATTAAGCTGAGAGACATAGCCATTATTTCCAATTTGATCATTCCCTAAAGTTCCATAACTAGCTCTTAATTTCATGAAATTCACCAGCTTTGCATCTCCAAAAAAACCTTCATCAGAAATTATCCAACCAGCGGTAAACGAAGGAAAATAACCAACTTTATTTCCTGGTCCAAATTTTGTTGATGAATCTCGCCTTAACATAGCAGATAGCAGGTATTTACCTTTATAATCATACTGCATTCTACCAAAATACGAAAGCCTTCTCTCGTCATAGGTATAAGAATCATTCGTTTTTGCTGCTAGAATGCCTGTAGTTAAGGCTATGTCTGCATAGTCCCATGAATTATTAGGAACATCGTAACCCGTTGCAAATAAACCGTTACCCCACTCTCTAAAAATTGTATTTCCAATAGTTCCTACAAAATTATGATCCTCAGCAACTTTTTTAGTGTACGTTCCAAAAACATCAAACGAATAGTTGTTATCATTTACAGCATTTTGAGTTACCGAACTTCTTTGCACATCAAAAACTTTTCCGCCGTAATTTATCTCTTTCGCAAAAATTCTTGACTTGCTATTTGAGGTATTAAAACCCAATGAACTTGATAAAACAAAACCCTCAAACAATTTATAGTCAAGACCGAAATTTCCATTTAATTTCTTGAAATCAAAATCATTATAAGTGTTTTCAATTTGTGCTAAGGGATTAATTATTTCATTACCTAATCCTGTAGTAGCTGGGACAACAGTTAAATCACCATTCGCATCGTACGGACTAAGAGTCGATGGAGTATTTAATGCATTAAACAAAACGGAACCTAAGCCTTGTTCATTTAATGTTTTACGATTAAAGTAAGTATAAATTACGTTTGTTTTTAATTTTAATTTATCTGAAAGATCAACTCCTAAGGATACTCGTGCCGTATTCCTTAAAAACCCCGACTTGTTACCGCCAATAATACCTTCTTGGTCCAAATGAGAGCCACTTACTGCGTAAGTAACTTTGTCAGACCCACCAGAAATCGACAAATCATGATTAATAATAGGCACGCCTGCATCAAAAACTTTGTCTTGCCAATTCGTTCCTTTGCCTAAACCTGATGCGTTAGGATAAGGAATCGTTTGCCCACCATTTGCATAACTTTCATTTAACATTAAAGCATATTCCGTAGCATTCAGTAAGTTTAGCTTTTTTGTAGTTTCCTGAAAACCTGTGTACGTATTATATGAGACTTTTGCCTTGGAATTTTTCTTACCCGACTTCGTAGTAATTAAAATTATTCCATTCGCTGCTATAGTTCCATAGATCGCTGCTTGGGCATCTTTCAAAACAGTGATCGACTCTATGTCATTAGGGTTTAACAAACCCAATTCACCTACATATCCGTCAATGATAGTAGTAGGACCGTTTTGTCCATTAGTAGCTATACCTCGAATACGTATATCTAAAGCCGCTCCTGGCGAACCAGAGGTAGATGTCACATTAACACCGGAAACAGTTCCTTGCAATGCCTGCTCAATCTTGACTGGCTTTAAAATTTCCAATGTTTTGCTATCCACAACAGACACAGCACCGGTAACTTCTCTTCTTTTTTGACTACCATAACCAATAACAACAACTTCGTCCAAACTCCTTGCGTCACCGACTAAGGAAACAGTAAGAGCAGGATTGTTTCCTGTGACCTTATATTCAAAATTCTTAAAACCAATATAAGTAAAAACAAGTGTCGAACCCGATGGAAGACCCTTTAAAGAAAATTTACCATCAAAATCAGTGGCAGTACCTTTTTTGGAGTTCTTAATTTGAATATTTACGCCTGGTACAGGCAAACCAGATTCTTTTTCATTTACCACCCCCCCGATGTCAAAACTTTGGGCAAAACCAAAAGTAGAGAGGAATAGAAAAAAAATTATTAGATAATTAGACTTCATAATTTATGTTTTTTGTGAATTGTAAATTTATCAAGATGTTGGTACAATTAATCAGAAACAACCTTTACAAAAAACATACAATGCAAAAAAACCTTAAAATTTTCTTAATAACATAAAAAAACAAAGGAATACCTTTAAATCTCTAATCAATTCCATCACCTAAAAAACAAGATCACCACAACAATATCTATCATGTTGTGGTGATGTATAGTTTTTTTTCTATTTTTAACCTCTTAGTTAGACAGTTCTAAGATGCTATTTTAGGCCTTATTCGTGCTCTAAGTCAATTTTTACGCAAACGTTATCTTTCTGAGTCGACACTGCAAACAAAAACATCAAGTTGATCACCTTTTAACTTAGAAGAAATGTAAAAAAATCCAATAACAGAAAATTAGCAGAGAAATAGTTGATTTAAATTACAACATCTAGTCTTTTTTAATCTACTTACTTGAAATCCGTGAACATCTGCTTCAATGCATGTATCCCTAAAATAAAAGTATCAAGCAATCTACTTCACTCTTCCAATGGGGACTCAGTAAAAACTACCTATCATTACTCATATTTTCAGCTTGGCACTATCAATTATGCGAATTGACCAACACTAACCCTTTATTTTAATCTTTTATCTAACTAGTTATCTACTATTTTATCAATAGCAGGCGAACAACTTACTATTGTAAAACAAGGTCCCCTAATAAAATGTTTATTAGGGGACCTTGTTAGAGAATCTCATACGTCATAGATAGAAATAGCTTGCTAAATTCAACTAAATCCACAAGGCCATTACTATGCTGTATTTACTTTCGTTTAATAGAAATATTGTCAAAAAACACATTAACCAAGCATCCATTAACAGGACCACATGAAGACTTTAACTGAAGAGTTATTCCCCCACTAACATCAGAGCCAGTACGCACAGTGTAACTATAGTTAGTCCAAGCTACTGGTGTTATATGTGGTTTTCCAGTTACGATTTCAGCCTTGGAAACACCTCCTCCAGATAGCTCTGAAAAGAATTCCACAAAAAAGTCACCACCCTCACCAGTAGATCCACGTAAATCAAACGAAATAACATAATCGGTATTTGGGGTTACCTTTCCTCCTGCACCGACATTGGCCTGCTTAACTACAGCATCTACCGCACCTCCATTACCAGCACTGAAATCAGCTCGCAAATTGCCCGCAAAACTACCTGATTTTGGTTGAGTACTACTTGCCGTAAATGATGCACCGGCTGCATTGACAAATAATGTCCAACCAGAAGTATTACCAGTCTCAAAGTCGCCATTCACTGCTAAATTCCCGTCAGCAGTACCACCGCCACCACCACCGGCTGCAGCAACAACAACTGTTCTTGTAACTTGAATCGCTGCATTAGCTGCAGCATCTTTAACGTTATAAGTAATAATATAGGTTCCCGCTACGTTAACATTAACAGGATTTCCAGCAACTACAATACGACTACTAATGTCTCCGTCTACATTATCTGCAGCGGTAGCTCCCGGATCAGTAAATGTTCCACCAAGTGTAACATTAAAAGTGGAATTCCCTATTAAAGTAATAATTGGTCGAACACTATCTACTGCAACTGTTACTGATCTTGTAACTTGCTTAGCAGCATTACCTGCGGCATCACTAACGTTGTATGTAATAACATACGTTCCCGCTTTATTTACATTGACAGCATCTCCTGCAACTACAACCCTACTTGTAATGTCTCCATCCACATTGTCAGAAGCGGTTGCCCCTTGGTCAGTAAATGAACCTCCGACAATAACATTTATCGCGGCAGTACCTCTTAACGTGATAACTGGTGCTACAACATCTGGTGGCGCTATAATTCCTATTATTATCGTATCCTCGTAAGTATCTGTAGCACCTGCAGAATTCCTAATTTCTAGAACTACCTTGTAGGTGCCATTAGTATATGTGTTTATGGGGTTGATATCTGTAGAAGTCGCTCCGTTCCCAAAAGTCCATGAGTAATACTTCACATCCGAAGATGTATTAATAAATGTTACTGTACCGGTATACGGATTAATAGTATGCGTAAATCCTGCAGTAATTGTGGGTAAATTATCATCGCTATTATCACAGCCAATGAAGCAAATTGTCATAATTAATATCGTAACGACGGCCTTTGCATTTTTAAGTAATTGTTTCATGATTTTATTTTGTTAGTTTAATATCTTATTTTTTATACACTCTTACATAATCTACCAACATCGTTTGGGGAAAAATTGTTTGAGCATTAGGAGCACCTACAAAACTTCCTCCAACGGCTAGATTAATAACGATATAGAAGGGATGATCAAAAACCCATTCGCCTGGCACATCTGCTGGTGTTATTTGATTATATAAAACATCATCTATATAGTAATTTATATATTTAGGTCCCCACTCAATACCAAACACGTGAAAGTCCGTGTCGAAACGATCATTTAACAAGCTATAGCTTTTTGAAATTGATGCTCCTCCCGAATATCCTGGACCATGCACAGTGCCTAGCACTTTCGTTGGTTCTTGTCCTCGATACTCCATAATATCAATTTCACCACATTGCGGCCATCCAACTTCATCAATATTGCCTCCTAATAGCCAAAATGCAGGCCACATTCCTTGCCCGTATGGCAGTCTTATGCGAGCTTCGAATCGTCCATAAGCTTGTTCAAATTTACCTTTAGTTGTTAGTCTTGCAGACGTGTAAGAAGCTCCATTAACCGACTCTTTTTTAGCAGTAATCAATAAATAACCGTTTTCAACTTTTACATTTTCGGTACGATTTGTATAAGACTGGAGCTCATTGTTACCCCAGCCTGCTCCTGTATCACTGTTACCCGTTCCTAAGTCGTAACCCCAGATAGTGTTATCAGGAGCACCCTCTTTAGTAAACTCGTCTTGCATTACTAGTTTAGTAAATTGTGCTACCGTTTGCTTTTCATCAGATGAACAACTAGAAATTACAAATATTGGCAGTGCCAAAAAGAGAGACTTGAAAACTAGCCCTTTTATTAGCATTAAATTTCTATTTATTTTTTTCATTTTTTTGGTTTTAATATTTTGTCACTTATTGTTACTGTTTGTAGAAATACATATTGTCTACATAAATAGTTTTAACTTTAGACGATTTTATATTTTCAATAACGATTAAATTGATTCCTGTTTTATTCAATGAAGTTTCTGATGTTGGTCTGATAGGAATTTTTATAGTTTCCCACACTCCAGCTTTGAAATCGGTATCTTTAAAAACGACTGGAGCTCTTGAATCTAATTGATAACTTTGACCAATACGGTTTTGCTGAAAAGTATTAGAACTTTCATTCCTAAACGTGAGAAGAAGATCAATATCAGTAGGTAATTCTAACATCATGATATCAATACTGAAATGTGTCATCTCTGAAATATCTAATGGAGTTGTAAGCTGAGTACCAACAAAATTAAATTCGGTATAGTTTAGTACATTTTGGCTGTCTATAGTGGTTTGTTCACCTCTTGTGGTTTGATAAGGAGCCCAATAGCCATTATAATAATTTACAGGTACGTTCGTATATTTGTCACTAAATATTGAAATTACATTATTTTGAGTCAAAGTAGGAACAGGAGCAACAGGAAAGATGCCTGGAACATTAACCGTTAAAGATCCAGCTGCTTTAACACTACCTAAAGAAGCTGTTATCTTAGATGTACCAGTACCAACAAAAGTTACGATTCCTGCATCACTAACTCTAGCCACCTCAATATTAGATGATTTAAAAGAAAAATAAGCGGGGGCTGGCGTAACTGTTTGATTTAGTCCAGACTCCAAATTAAATGTTTGTGTCAATCCATAATTAGCCATACTAACTGAATTTCCCTTGAACTGGGTTTCTACTTTATCCTTGCCATTTGCAATAGATGGCATTGGCTGTGCTATAGTACCTAATTTTTCAAACTTTAATTCATCGATCCAAAAAGAATACCCTTTACCATTTTCTGCTCCTTCAGCATACCAAAACAGTCCTCTTTCCGCTCTTAATTTAGAGGCGTCAGGAATCGGAATAATATATTTTTTCCAATTGCTAGTTAACTGTAAATTTGTAGTTACCAGGTACTTGTTTTCTCCAAAATCCTGTCCGAAACCAATTTCGTTTATTAAACCTGCTTGAGTTCCCTTTGCCCAAAACGTTAATGCATCATAACCGGATAAGTCACGCGCCGTTTCTGTACGAAAAATAGCACCAGCATAGCCACCTCTTGGATCACCAACATTAGGCACGTCAAATCGCATAGCTGAAGCTCCCTTGTATTTTGTTTCTTGATCAACAGTAAACGCCTGAAAATACGAACCTTGAAATGGGAAGTAATTTAATCCGGCAGTAAAGCCATCTATAAAAACTTCTGGAGAGTTTGGAAAAGTTGCGAACTCAACTTCATCCGAAATTTCTCTTTCACAACTGATGCCAGTGACAAAAAGCAATCCTAAAATGAAGCTATTTTTTAAATAAATAAATTTTCTATTTTTCATTTCTATATATTTTATTTTCCGATATTAATGTGTACATATGTTCTGATTTCCCATTCGTTACCATTACCAAATCCTACTGGACTTAAAGTGGGCGAAGTTGCAAATGGAAGCGCTTCATTAGGGGAATAACGTGGTGAGTTTTGATCAAGTGAGCGCCAAGTGCCACGAATACCTACTTGAGTATTTGGTAAAATAAACCAACTTGGTTTCCCTACTGTTGTAGATAGGTCTAACATTAATTGCATTGGATATGTTAAATTGAAATCACGATGGTAGTCAAATGGACCCCAATCGTTAACTTTCATAGTCGTTGTTACTTTTATTTTATTATAAATGATTCTTATGTCACCACCAAGACGCTCTATTACACGTCCGTCACTACCATTCGCTTGGGCGTTACCAAAGTAAAAATTACCAATGAATCCAAGATTTGGATGCATTTTAGAGACAACACGTGAATTAACTTCCCAAAGATCTTGTGCGGGTGTTGAGTTAGGAAAAGCAAATAAAGTACGATCCGCTAAGAATCCAATTGCAGCATCTTGGGTAGTGGGTTGATGGCGAAAAACAAAACCGAGATTCATAGCAAACTTAGCATCTTCGGCAAAATCATTATCCCATTCGTACATCCACGTTGCAGGAGTTGGATCATAAGATAGTAAAAGCTCACCAGCTGCGGTTTCTCTGTTCCCTCTTACTGCGAATGGATCATCCTGAATGTTTCTTAGTCTTCCGGGAGCGTCAGCATCGTTTGGCATAGCTGCAACAATAGGTTTTTGCCACAAGAAATTTGGTGCTATCTGAAAATCACCTACTCCATATGTGAAACCTGTTAGAATATTAGTTTGATTTCCGCTTCCACTGTCTTTCAGTTGCCATCCGGTAAACGTTTTTGTTTGGTCCGCTCCGCCATTAGCAACTAAGCCCATAGCTGCTGCCTGACCATACCATTGGAAAGCGCCACTAGCGTAGGTAAGTTTAACTTTACCACCCCAGTTATCCTTTGAGTTAATTTTATCAGTATAAACCGTATAGTTCCCAGCTGTTCCCTCTGTAAGCTGAAAAATTCTTCCGTTTAAAGGTTGCCCTCCCCAGATTCCTCCAAGTTCAACACCTAAAGAACCCAATTTAGTTTTCCCATGAAACGTGACTCTACGCGTTTTTGGAAGAGGAATAAAGCCCGAAGTAACCGCATCGCCTGCATTAGCTATATCCTCGTGATAAATACCCGTAAGATCAAACTTTCCAATTTTCTTGCTATACTTCAATAGTACGGCTGGGTTAGCTCCCCACCAAAGTTGGGGTCCAAAAGCTGCCTTAAAACCATTAAATGCCTTTTTACCGTCTACTTCGAAACCAAGTATCTGACCGTTATAAATATCTAAGTTTGGACCATAATTTGCTTCAGGATATAGACCAAAAAAGTCACCTTCGTAGGCCCAATGGTAATGTCCTTTACGATAAAACCCTCTTAAATCAAAATCTTTAGCATTCCACTCAAATTCAGCATTATATACCTGAACTCGATTTAAATCAGTGAGCTCTAAATTCCCATCATCAGTATTCACTGTACGTGAACGCCCTCTATTCTCATAAAAGATTTCATCAATTGGGTTCTCTGCTACATTACCAAGGACGTTAAAATTAACATTGGCCCTCATGTTTGAAGATGGATTTCCTTGTACACCTATAAAGTAGGATTCCATATGGTCAAATCCAAGTTTGTTTGGATAGCTTGATGTTTCTTTATCTTGGTTTTTTGGTGTTGTAATTAAACTACCACCTGTATTGTATGTTGTAAACTCAGCTCTTAAATTACTTAAACTAATCTTTTCGCCACTACCACCGCCACCTAAAGCAGCTTTATCTCCCCTTGCCCTCAAGACAGCATCTATTAACGATATGTTTGAAAAAGCATTGTCAACATATTCTAAAGAAGCTCCTTCAGCAAAAGGATTAACATTGTGCGCTTCTCTTAGTGCATAGTAAGCAGCACGTGGATAAAGATCGTACAGTCCACGAGCATTTGTTGGACCCTTGGCGCAAATACCAAACCATTCCTCATTCATGTTGTTTTCTGTTCCTTGTAAGTCCAAAGCGTAACCACCATTAGACCAAGAAGCATTACTATCATGAATATCCAAGTTTTTCGTTTGGCCATATTTCCACCAGCCATCACTAAATTGAAAAGTAAACCCCCCGATGGAGTTTCCTGCTTTTCCTAAACCGGAAGCGTTCTCGTAAATTTCCTTCCAGTTACCTAACATATAATAAGCCTGAGATTTTTGATCTTCACTTTTGTTAATTGCGTTGAACGCATCAGCACCAAACTCTGTAAACATTATAGGTTTGTCTAACACCTCTTTTACTTTTGTGAATGCATCTCCAAAAGACACACCACGATATACGTTCGTACCTAAGATATCGATATCCTTACATTCCTTTTTTATGATATCCAAGAACTGTAAATCTCCATTACAAATAGCCATTGGGTGTGACTTGTCTATTTGTTTCATTTCTACTATTGCTTTATTAAAAAGCTTATACAAAGCATGTGCCCTAATCGTTGATTCCCTATCTTCTAAAGGGATATTTTCAGTTTCTGCACCATCCCAAAAAAGGCCATAGTTATTTTCATTTCCTAATAAAAAGAGAAGTAACCCGGGAGTATTCTTATATTCTTGAACCATAGCTTTAGCTTCAGCTAGCAGTAGTTGCTGCGTACTTGCATTACCATATTCGGTGTTTAATACCCAAACTCCATTTACGGTTAAACCGTAACGACCGAATGTATGATTCAGCATGGTATATATACCATAATTTTCATAGATGTACTCGATCCATTTTGCAGGAATTCCAGTATACTGTCTAATTACATTCACACCCATATTTTTTAACAACCCCATTTCTGAATCAAGAGCTGCTTTTATGACATCGTCAGATTGATTCCAAAGACTATAAGTATAATTAGTACCAATTGGATAGTAATCCCAATTCATACCATTAATCATGAAGTCTTTGCCATCAACCACTAATTTCATTCCTTTATCATTACTGACAACAGACACTTTATTCGATTGTGAAAAAACTGACGTTGTTAGTAAAAATAATAGTATTAGTAAGATATTGTTTTTCATATTATTATTATTTGTTTATATATTGATTCTTTAAAAAGTGAAGGTAAAACATAGTACTTAGTAGTTTTATCCTGTTCCTCTTGTAATTATTATCTTTTAAATATTTAATTCTATTTGTAACCAGCATACCATGTTAAAAGACTCTTAGGCATATTATCAATTACTCCGCCCGTGCCATTATATATTTTGGAAAGTCAAAAGTGCCCATTAGCAC
>JBLIKD010000021.1:0-20240 GCA_047636275.1 Flavobacterium sp.
CTAGCGATGCTCCTGGTACATGCAGGAAGGTTGTCTAATGGCGCACCGTTCATAACCGTGTTCTCGTAATCAGCTATAACTAGATCGGTAATTCCTGTTTGCTCGTAATTATGTTAGATTGGTGCCAAAAATTGCGGAGCTATCGGTAAGATTATTAGTTGTAGTTGTGTTTTTACATCTTGCTGCAATAGTGGGGGTAGTTTTTGCTGCCTGTACTATTTTCGGGTTTTTAAGTTGTTGTTAATGGCTACATCAGACTTTTGTTAGCTAGCCTCAGGTAGAATTAGTTGTCTCCGTTTTTTGGTTTGACTTGGATAAACTTAAGTCACCGTAATAATTTGATTAGGAATTATGCCAAGTATAGCTTTCCTAGGATTAATCTAATTTACAGTTCTGGACATAGTGCAGGGGGCAGTGCTAAATAAGGTACGCATAAAAAGCGCTGCTAGGGAAGTTTTGTGCTTTCTTGACACAATTGATACGCTCCGTCCCCTTTGTTCTTGTGTTTAAAAACTAAAGTAATACAGCTGGTTTGGTAAAAACGTACTGTTGACGAAAATAATGGATAGGTATGAGTTTAATCATAAGCATCTTCTGTTTTAAGTAACAATACAGATAGCAAAATATTTAGTACTTGAAAGGCAGGTTATTTTTGTGGTAAAAAGAGCTGAATAAAAGTACGGGTATGGTTAGGGGTTGGACTTTTGGATGCTGATAAGGAGGTGAATTACCGTTTATCTCGGATAATTTCTGCCAATAATTTTTTAGCACGAAGGAGTTTAATTTTCACGTTGCTTAAAGGCTCTTCTATTTTGTTGGCGATTTCTTGATAGCTCATTTCTTGAAAATAGCGCAGCTGGATTACTTCTTGATAATGAGGTTTTAGCTCTTTTATAAATCGCAAGAGCTGAGAAAGATTCTGTTCCTTTATCAATTCATCTTCCTTTGATGGTGTGGTGTCGGCAATATTATATGCTTTTTGGTCTTCTTTGTCCGTAATTTCAACAAAAAGACTAGACTTTTTCTTGCGTAATAAATCGATATGAACGTTTTTAGCAATACTGATTAGCCAGGTGTTAAACTGGAATTCAGGGTTATATGATGCAATCTTGTCAAAAGCTTTTGAAAATGTCTCTATAGTAATATCTTCAGCACTAGCTTCGTTCTCGATACGCTTCAACATGAAGCCATAAACTTCATTCCAATAATGATTCAGTAGAAAGGTAAAGGCCGCTTGATCGCCTTCTTTTGCTTTTTCGATTTGATTATTTATTTCCAATTTACCGGTTTTGAGAAAGTATTCGCTATAAAGATATTCATTTGTGTGAATATAAGTATTAATTCAATAATAGGAAACCAAAATTTTAAATCATTCTCCTTCAATTTATCTGCAGATAAACTAACAATAATCCAAACACTTATATATCTGACAGCAATTAAACTCAATACGAGAATCCAACGAAATTGAAAAGATAATAATATAATAGGAAGTAAAATAAATAATAATTGTGAGCTGTAGAAAAGTCCTAGCTGTAGTTTGTCGCCTGTATTATAGTGGTTTGCGGTCGCAACATGTCTTCTTTTTTGGGTAAGCCAATCCTTGTATTTGGTTTTCGGTTTGGAATACGTGAAACTTTCCGGTGTGTAAGCAATAGTTGTGTTTTTTGCTGTTGCAGCCTCATTTATAAATAGATCATCATCGCCAGAGCGAATCTGAATATGATTTATAAATCCGTTTACTTTAAAAAACTCTTCTTTCTTATACGTTAAATTTCTACCTACGCCCATGTAGGGGTGTCCTACTTTTGCCCACGAGAAATATTGCATTGCAGTGAGTAAAGTTTCAAAACGAATTAATTTATTAAGAAACGAATTGGCAATTTTCTCATATCCTCCATACCCTAATACTATCGTTTTTTGCATCGTAAATTGCGAGCTCATCGCTGTAATCCAGTCTTTTGAATTTGGATAGCAATCGGCGTCAGTGAATAATAAATATTCGTTTTTGGCTGCTTTTATTCCTAAGGTTAAGGCGTATTTCTTATTGCCCCAAAATGCTTCGTTATTTCTGACTTTTACCAAACGGATATTTGAGTACTGTTTTTCAAAATTTTCAAAAATATCTAAGGTGCTATCACTTGAAGCGTCATCAATTAAAACAATTTCAAAATTGGGGTAGTTTTGTTCGGCAAGCATCGGGATGAAGTCAATAACATTTTCCTCTTCATTTTTGGCGCAGACAATAACAGATATTGAAAGTGTTTTAGCTGTTGTTTTTTGGGGTTTAGCGAAAGCAAATTTTCCAAAAACACCTAAATAATAAGAAAGCTGAATAGCAACGACAACAATAAAAAAGTAAAGAATTATTATAAGCATCTGAGTTTTATCTGTTATTAAATCGAGCGCAAAGGTATGGTAGAATAAGTAATTATAAACTATTGAATTTTTAAAAAATTACCGAGGACATTTTTCCATCTCATTTGCAAGTGCAATTGATTGATCAGAGGAGGCTTTTTCTAATTTGGATATTCAGATATTAATAATTTTTATCATCGCGATCACAAGATAGTTTTTTTGTCGCTCGAATGTCGGTGATTTCAATTTTAAAGGCGATAATTCCATGAGTTTATAGCCTAGTTTTTTTGCGTAAACGTCTAGGCGAATACCATGTTCAGACGATTTCTCATGTTTATCTACTAATTTTTTAGAGATGCTCTACGAATTTATTTTTAGTTTTTTAATTCTGCCATGAACGTGTATTGCGATGTAATGCCAAGTAGTTGCATCTTCATGACTATACCATGAAGAAAAAATATAGGAATGTAGTCCAGAAAAAAAAAGCTACTATCTGACCAGTCCAGAGAAGCTTTTATAGTAGAACTTCTTTTAAAACATGTTCGTGTTTTATAAGGTTTCTTTCTTTACCTGCACAAGCCCTGTTATTTTATGTTCGTAAGGGTACCAAAGCTATGTGCTTGTAAATAGGGGCGAGTTTCATTTAGATTTTTATTTTTGCAACGGTCTGGAAGATCCACGGACTGATTTATGGTATTAAACTACTTCTTTTACACCCGGAAATTAAAATCATTACCAAGTAAGAAGTACCTAAATTACATTCACTTCTGCTTCAATATAGATACCATATATTTTATAAATCGTTTCTTGAATACTTTTTGAAACATTGAGAATTTCTTGACCCGTTGCGCTTCCATAGTTGACTAAAACCAAGGCTTGATTTTTATGAATGCCAGCATCTCCAAAGCGTTTTCCTTTAAAACCTGCTTGCTCTATCAACCATCCGGCAGGGACTTTTACCTCAGTTTCCGAGACGTCATAGTATTTCATTTCAGGAAATTGCTGATGTATTTTTTCGAAATCAGTTTTTAAAAGGATTGGATTTTTAAAAAAGCTGCCACTATTTCCAAGTTCTTTGGGGTCCGGTAATTTATTTTGTCGGATGGCAATAACAGCATCGCTTACGTCTTTTAGACTTGGATTTATAATATTTTTTTTAGCTAATTCGTTCGTAATATCACCGTAGGAAGTATTGATTTTATGGTCTCGTTTTGTCAGTTTGAAAACCACTGAAGTAATGATGTATTGGTCTTTTACTTCATTTTTGAAGACACTTTCCCGATATCCGAAATGGCACTCTTCTTTTGTGAATGTCTTTAATTCATTATTTATAGTAGTTAACGCTTCACAAGAAATAAAAGTGTCTTTTATTTCAGTTCCATATGCTCCAATGTTTTGTACGGGAGTAGCTCCTACATTACCAGGAATAAGAGACATGTTTTCCAGTCCGCCAAAATTTTGATTAATAGTCCAAAGCACGAATTCGTGCCAATTTTCACCAGCTTGGCTTTCTACCCAAACATAATCTTCATTTTCAGCAATAATTTTTTTCCCTTTTAGATCGATATGAATTACTAAAGCGTCAATATCTTTAGTTAAGAGCATGTTACTGCCTCCGCCAAGGATGAATTTATTCGCTGATTTATTTTGTTCTAAAACGCTAGTCAATTCAGCAGTGCTGCGCACAGCAATAAATTGTTTTGCTTTGGCTTCAATGCCAAAAGTATTATACTTTTTTAGAGAAAAATTAGTTTGTATTTTCATGAAAGAATATGCTTTTTGTGAATGAATTCCGGATTCAAAAGTAAGGATTAAAATGTACTTGTATCGATTTTAATCTAGATATGCGCTATAAAAAAGTGGTATTAACTAATGAACTATTGTTGTCTCTTGTTTTTTTAACTTTTGCTAAATGGTAAGGATAACTACTTATTTGATACAGGAGTTATTCTGCAACGGCTTTAGTTTATCTAAATACTAAGTTAGTTCGTCACTGGTAGTTTTGAGCGCTGTCAATCAACTCGTGATATTTGTTCGCAATTATTTTCATGTTGATTTTGTAATCGGCATTTTCTTCGATAAATTTTCTGTTAAGCAAAACGGATTTCTTTCTACAGGCAGTGTTCTCAAAAGCCCATAATATTTCAGCTGCAAGCATATTTGGATCATCTACGGTAATTAATTGTCCGTTTTTGCGATGAGTTATCCAGCTTTGATTTCCAGCGATGTTCGTGACGATGGGGTAACAATTAGAAGCCATCGCTTCAAATAGCGATGCTGATACTCCTTCAGTGATTGGCATACTAATGTAAAAATTAGAGGCGCGTAATAATTCAGGTAATTCCGTATTTGGAATTCTTCCCGTGAAAAAAACCTTCTTTTCGATATTCAATTTCATCGTTAACTCTTTCAAGTTGGCAAGCTCTGTTCCGTCTCCAACGATAGTAAGAGTGAAGTCAATTCCTTTTTGGTGTAAAAGGTTAAACGAATTTAAAATAACCGCATGCCGGTATTCCGGCAATAAGGAACGGGTGACAATCGCATTGATTTTCTCAGAATCTGCGGTGCTCCTGTTGTTAAATTTAGACAAATCAATCCCTTTTGGCAGTACCAGTACTTTGTTCATATCTACATTGGCTTTGCCCATAGAAATGGTCATTACTGGTCCCCAAGCGTGGATCAGTGTTGCATTTTTAAATGCGTAATTTTGGATTATTTTTTTTATTGGTAATAAAATAGAATTTTCGGGCCATAAATCTGTTCGCCCCTGTTGTGCTATTGCTATTGGTTTTACACCGGATAAAGTGGCAAGAAAGCCATAACTTGTAGTCCTCTCTGCAATGACCATATCAGGTTGGTGCAATTTTATTATTTTCTTAATCTTTAACAAGGCAAATTGGAGTTCTAAAATTCGTAGTACTCTGTTGAAAAAAGTGTTGCTTGGAGTCTTTAATTCCCAAGTGATTATCTCGAAATCACCAAATTCTTTTAGCCCATTCGTCCATGTTAGGGCATCAGCTCTATAAGATTCGCCAAGAAAAAGTATTTTTCTTTTTTTCATCGAAGTAAATTAAAGCTCATCCGTGCTCAGTGCACGATTGATAAACTCATTCAAGGGTTTTAAAAGGATAAGTTTTTTACTCATTTTTAAAACAAAATCACTCTGTACTATTTCTGAAATATCAAACTTTACACTAGATTCAAAACTTTTTAGTTTCAGTAGCTCAATTGCTGGATGTTCCTTGTCATATCCTCTGGGAGGGTTTTTAAGAGTGCTTTTTTCGTTTCGATCTAAATCTCCAAATTCTTTTTTGAAGTTTTTTTCATTTAGAATTACTTCTAATTCATCGTGAAAAAACGCTATTTCTTTACGAACTTTTTTCAAATCATCTGCTAATGGAGCATAGAATCCACCGGCTATAAAACAGGCTCCTTTTTCGATATGTACATAATACCCAGCACGACTTTGTCCTTTCGTTCCGGAGGAAAGCCAAACGCCTATGTGTGACTTGTATGGTGATTTATCCTTGGAAAACCGAATGTCCCGATTAATCCTAAAAGTGCAGTTTTTTACTTCAAGCAATTCTAGTGTAGGGTCTAAGGGTTTCATGGCATCCAGAAAATCGCTCACTAATTGATGGTAGTCTTTTTTGAAAAGATCGTATCTTTTTTTGTGCTCTAAAAACCAGTCTCTGTTGTTATTAGCTCTTAAATCGTTGAGGAATTGCAGTGAATCTTTTGAAAGCATATTATCGTTATTATGTTTTTTTCTTAAATCTACTTCGGTTACTGAAGTGGTGCGCTTCCATTTCACTTCTTTGTTTCGTGCAATACAACAAACTGAAGTTCGTGATTTCTCATTTCAAATACTAAAGTCTTTTGTTTATCGGTATTGGCACAAACAGCAATAATACATTTAGTTAACTAGGTTTGTTTCTTTATAATAGTGCGTCTTTTTAAAAAGTGTATACTACTCAGAGCTGGTATGAATTATCTCTTTTTATTTTTAGTGTTAAATTCGCTGCACTCCCAGCTGTTTATTTTACTAATTTATTCTTTTACATTAGTAAGATTTGCATCGCGCCATTTCATAAAACCACCTTCTAATTCGTATATATTTTTGAAACCTAATTGCTGAAGCTTTTCGGTTGCCTTCATACTTCTGTTTCCACTCTTACAATACACAAAAATAGGTTTAGTCTTGTCGAATTTTTCAGCGTCGGAAACAAAACGTTCTCCTAACCAATTTACGTTTGCGGCATCTTTAATGTGTCCTTCTGTGAATTCCTCAGGAGTCCGTACATCTAAAATTTGTGGATTTTGAATTGTGTTTATTTTTTTAGCAAAATCTGTTGCTTCAGTCATTTTTATAATTTTTGAAGCTTGTCCATTACATGATAAGGCAACAAATGATAGGAGTAAGAAGAAAATAGTACGAAATTTCATTTGAGATTATTTTAGAAGTGTAGTATGCTAATTTAGGTAAATTAATATTAAAGTTAGATTTTCAGTCATAAAACACAAGCACTATAAGTTAAATATTTTATAGGATTGATGCGTCGATTTTACAATTTCCTCGGTTCGTTCCGGATGCGTGTCTGAGATGAACAGTTGTCCAAAAGTATCGCTATTCACCATTTCTATTATTTTGGCCACCCGACTTTCATCTAATTTGTCGAAGATATCATCGAATAGTAAAATAGGCTTTACACCGCTTTGTTTTTTTAGAAATTCAAATTGAGCCAGTTTCAAAGCAATTAGGAAAGATTTCTGTTGTCCCTGAGAACCAAATTTTTTAATAGGGTGACCGTCGATTTCAAATGAGAGGTCGTCTTTGTGGGTGCCTACACTAGTATAGTTTAAGGCTCTGTCCTTGCTTATGTTTTCTTGTAATAGCACCAATAAATTATTTTCAAATAAACGACTTTCGTAAACTAATTGAACCGTTTCTTGCGATCCAGTGATCGCGTGGTGATGGTAGTTAAAGATAGGGATGAATTGAGATATGAATTCCTTTCTTTTCTCGAAGATATGTTTACCATACTCGTTAAGTTGTTCATTATAAACTGCGATAGTGTCGTTTTCAAAAACGCGATTCAACGCGAAATATTTTAGTAAAGCATTGCGTTGATTCAGTACTTTCTGGTACTGTATTAGCTGTTGCAGGTATTGAGAGTCCAGCTGAGAAATGACGCTATCCATAAATTTCCTTCTAGTTTCACTGCCTTCGACAATCAAATCCCGATCTGCAGGTGAAATGATTACTAAAGGAATAAAACCGACATGATCTGAAAATTTGTCATACGCTTTGCCATTGCGCTTTAATACTTTTTTTTGACCTTTCTTCAAACTACAGACTACCTGCTCGTTTCTATCATTTTTAATAAACTCGGCATCAATAACAAAAAACTCTTCACCGTGTTTGATGTTTTGGACTGCCAGTGGGTTGAAATAACTTTTGCCGTAGGATAAATGATAAATAGCATCAAGTACATTCGTTTTTCCGATACCGTTTTTACCTACGAAACAAATTATCTTTCCGTCAAATTCGAAATTTGCCTCTGAAAAATTCTTGTAATTGAATAATGAAATCTTTTTTAAATACATCTTTAAGGCTTGCTGGTATTGGGGAGTTTGTTGTTTTACAATGACTTTTTTAACGTGGGTGCAAATTATTGAAAATTATTGATATATAGTTCTTTTGAGTCTTTTCTCTCCTAATTATTTTATCAAGGTGTAGCATGTGAGATGGGTAAATTAAATATTTTTTGTGTTTCAACATAAAATCTTGTTTTTTTTGCGTCGGTTTGAATAAAAATTTTATTTTTGCGGTTCACTAAATTAAATTTAAATGGCTACTTACAGTAAAAGAGGATATAAAGCACCAAAAGAAAGAGCAGTAGAAGAGACAGTCGAAGGCGCAAGTAGCGATGAAAATGACAGCACAACTGCTGGTGTTTTTACAACCTTAGATGATAGTGCCTCAAAAACAGAAGCTTTTGTTGCTAAAAACCAGAATTACATCATTGGTTTTGTAGGAGCTGTTGCTTTGGTCACTATTGGTTATTTAGTGTATCAAAAATTCGTTGCTGAGCCAAGACAATTGGAGGCGGCGGATGAAATGTTTGTTGCACAAGAAAACTTTCAACAAGCTACTGACGGTGTTGCAAGCGATTCATTATACAAGTTATCTTTGAATGGTTCTGAAGGTAAATTCGGATTTATTAAAATTGCAGATGAGTATTCTGGTACTGATGCCGGAAACTTAGCGAATTACTATGCTGGTATGGCATACTTGAATACAGGTAAGTACAATGAGGCAATTGATTATTTAAACAAATTTAAATCAGACGATATAGTTTTAAGTGGTTTGGCAGCTGGTGCAATCGGCGACGCGTATGCAGAAGACAATAAGCCAGATGAAGCATTGGAGAATTACGTTAAAGCTGCTGGGACAAATAAAAATGACTTTACTACGCCCCGTTTCTTGTTAAAAGCGGGAAAGACAGCGTTGGCTTTAGGTAAAAAAGAGGATGCACTGAAATATTTTATAGACATTAAAGAAAATTATGATGCGTCTCCAGAGGCAGCGTCAGTAGATGTTTTGATTGGTTTAGCTCAATAGAAAAAAGGATTTAAGATTCTTGTTTAGGACTGCAGTTTTTTGATTTGAAAATTCTATCTTTAACTAGTAAAATCGAAAATTCAATTTTAAAAACGATAACAAATGGCAACCGTAAATAAAAACTTATCCGTTTATGATAAACACAGTGTTCCTAAAGCGAAACATTTTCGTTTTGGGGTCGTTGTTGCTGAATGGAACGAAGCTATAACTGAAGGGTTATACAATGGAGCAGAACAAGCATTTTTAGAAAACAAGGTTCCTGCGGAGCACATTATTAGATGGAATGTTCCAGGAAGTTTTGAACTTATCTACGGATGCAAGAAAATGCTTCAAACTCAAAACGTAGATGCTGTAATAGCTATAGGTTGTGTGATTCAGGGAGAAACCAAACATTTTGATTTTGTTTGTGAAGGTGTTGCCCAAGGAATAAAAGATTTGAATGTCCAAACCGACGTTCCTGTCATTTTTTGTGTCCTTACCGACAACACAATGCAACAATCAATCGATCGAAGCGGAGGAATTCACGGTAATAAAGGCACTGAGGCTGCCATTGCAGCGATTAAAATGGCTTTTATTCGCCAACAGGCTTCTTTGGCACATCAAAAAAGAAATCAAAATTTATTGTCCACTGGTCCATTGCGGATAGATAAAGGACTGCCTTTAGAGTTGAAGGAGTAAAATAATAAATTATTATTAGTAGAAGGCCTATACTATTTAGTTAATAGTGTAGGTTTTTTTGTTTTATTTATGATGAGGTATGTAATAAAACCCAACATAAATTGATTAAATTTGTGCGCTTTAGTTTTTTTTAAAATAAAGTAAAATTTAAATAAATATTTTTTAATGTCAAGTATTATTCAATTGCTTCCTGATCATGTTGCCAACCAAATTGCTGCTGGGGAGGTTGTACAAAGACCCGCTTCAGTGGTCAAAGAATTACTTGAAAATGCGGTCGATGCAAAGGCAACCGATATTAAGTTGGTTATAAAAGATGCTGGAAAAGCATTGGTTCAAGTTATTGACAATGGTCTGGGAATGAGTGTTACTGATGCGCGATTGTGTTTTGAGCGTCATGCGACATCAAAAATACGTCAAGCTGAGGACTTGTTTTCTTTGCATACTAAAGGATTTCGTGGTGAGGCACTCGCTTCTATTGCTGCGATTGCGCATGTGGAGATGAAGACCAAGCAAGACCAGGAAGAATTAGGAACGCAAATTATTGTTGAGGGCAGTAAATTCGTATCCCAAGACGTGGCAGTGCTGCCGAAAGGTACTTCATTTGCGGTCAAAAATCTTTTTTTCAATATTCCAGCACGTCGTAATTTTCTAAAGTCGGATACGGTGGAGTACCGTCATATTATTGATGAGTTTCAACGTGTCGCTTTAGCGCACCCAAATATCTATTTCACTTTTCTTCATAACGGGAGTGAAATGTTCAATTTGCCTCCTTCAAGTATAAGGCAGCGAATTGTTACGATATTTTCCGGTAAAACTAATGAGAAGCTGGTTCCAGTGCAAGAAGAGACAGAGATTGTTACGATTCATGGATTTATAGGTAAGCCTGAATTTGCTAAAAAAAATCGAGGAGAGCAGTTTTTCTTTGTCAATGATAGATTCATAAAAAGCGGTTATTTGCATCATGCGATTATGGCGGCTTATGATGGTCTTTTACGAGACGGCGCAAAACCTAGTTATTTTTTATACTTAACAGTGCCGCCCAATACGATTGATATCAATATTCATCCCACTAAAACAGAGATTAAGTTTGATGATGAGCATGCATTGTATGCGATTTTAAGAGCTTCGATTAAGCATAGTTTAGGGCAGTTTAATGTGACTCCAGTTTTAGATTTTGATAGAGATGCTAATTTAGACACGCCTTATCATTATAAGGATTTGGAAGTCGCTACCCCAACTATTCAGGTGGATGGTAGTTTTAATCCTTTTTCGGATAATAAAATCAATAAGCATTACTCAGGTTCAGGATACAAAAAATCCGAGGCGACTGCAAGTTGGGAAAGCTTGTACGTTGGATTAAAACAAGAAGGGGATTTTATTTCAGGCAATACTGATTTCTCCTTTGAAAGTGAAGAGGTGACAGGCTCGTTGTTCAATGAGGAAGAAGTGGAACAGACTGTTAATAATGCGTATCAAATTCATAAAAAATACATCGTTTCTCCTATTAAATCAGGAATGGTTATTGTGGATCAGCAGCGGGCACATCAAAGAGTCTTGTACGAGCAGTTTTTGACTAATATGACTGTTCAGCAGGCATCAAGTCAGCAATTGTTATTTCCGTTAGATTTATTTTTTTCAGCAACCGAAATGGAGCTTATCGAAGAGTTGAAGCTAGCGCTGGTGAATACGGGCTTTGTTTTTGAAGACACAAGCGAAGATCATGTTGTTATTTCTGGTACTCCGGTAAATGTAACTGAGAGCGAGGTTTCTTTAGTGTTAGAACAATTACTGAGTGATTTGCACGACGGAATTCCCGACAGTAGTTTTAGTCAAAATGATACGATTGCAAAATCCATGGCAAAAAGTTTAGCTGTAAAAACGGGAACAGCTTTGACAATAAAAGAACAAGAGAACTTGGTTAACGGTCTTTTTGCCTGTAAAGATCCCAATGTTTCTCCTTTTCAAAAACCAACTTTCATCACGATGCGTGTGGAGGACTTAGACAAAAAATTTGCACTATGAGAAATGTAACCGAAACGGTAAAACAATTAATTATAATCAATGTTCTCTTTTTTATTGGAACGTTAATCGTTGGAGATCCTGCTTACAAGATGTTAGCTATGTTTTTTCCTGAGAATAACGGTTTTCAATTATGGCAGCCTATTTCGCATATGTTTATGCACGGTGGCTATATGCACATCTTTTTCAATATGTTTGCTTTGTATTCTTTTGGGTCGGCCTTGGAGAATTTTTGGGGTAGTAAAAAGTTTTTATTCTTCTACATTTCTTGTGGTTTAGGCGCCGCATTGATGCATACAGGAATTAATTATTACTATTTTAATGATGCTATAAATACGTTAGCTGAAAATGGTTTTTCTAAGGGGGAAGTTCTTCAGCTGTTAAATCAAGGAAAAATAAATACACAATGGCAGGAGCTATTGACCTCGTCCCAATATCAAAATTTCACTAGTGCTTATCTGGGAACCGTAGTGGGTGCTTCGGGTGCTATTTATGGTGTTATTGTAGCGTTTGCTTTTATGTTCCCCAATGCTGAATTAGCCTTAATGTTTATTCCTGTGCCAATTAAGGCAAAATATTTCGTACCCGGTTTAGTTTTAGTAGATTTGTATTTAGGAGTTTCGGGACAATCTATTTTTGGTGGAGGTGGTATTGCACACTTTGCTCATGTGGGAGGTGCTTTATTTGGCTTTCTAATTATGTGGTATTGGAAGAAGAACCAGTTTAATGATAATAGGTGGGACTAAATAGTTTTGTCTTGGAAGTATATTATTTCAAAAAAACCTAAATATAACGAATGAATATTTTAGATGACTTAAAAATGCAGTATCGGTTAGGTGGTATAGCCAATAGATTAATCTATTGGAATGTTGCGTGCTTTCTCGTTTCATTGGTCTTTTTTTACGAATTTAATACAGGATCATTCTATTTTCCCAATTGGGTTGCTTTGTCAACAGAACCTGCTGGTTTTGGATTAAAACCATGGACGTTCGTGACGTATTCATTTTTTCATGATGGTTTTTGGCATTTACTTTTCAATATGATGGTCTTAAATTTTTCCAGTTCGCTTTTCCTCACTTTTTTTACACAGAAACAGTTGTTGGGTCTATACATTTTTAGTGCTGTTTTTGCGGGGGCGGCTTTTGTTACTGGCTATTATATTTTGAATTTAAGCGCTTCTATCGTTGGCGCCTCTGCTGCGATTATGGGGATCTTGGTAGCAGTTACTACTTATCAGCCCTTAATGAATGTACGTTTGTTGCTGATAGGGAATATTAAATTATGGCATATTACAGCGGTAATTTTAATATTGGATCTAATGCAGTTTCGTTTGGATAATACAGGTGGACACATTTCTCACTTGGCGGGTGCTTTTTTTGGTTTTCTTTTTATTCAATTATTGCAAAAGGGAATTGATCTTAGTGAAATAGTAACTGGAGTTATTACTTTTTTTACTAATTTAGTGAATAAATCGGGAGCTACACCATTTAAAAAAGTGCATAAAAATTATGGGAAACCAGCAGAGAAAAAGTCTTCTAAAATTGTGACAAAAGACAAGGCTCAGCAACAGGTCGATGAGATCTTAGATAAAATTAGCCAGTCCGGATATGATAGTTTGACAAAAGAAGAAAAAGAATTTTTATTTAAAACTGGGAAGTAATAATTTCATTACCCATTTCCGAAATATACCTAGGAGATATGCGTTAGTAGCGTAACTACATAATAAATCGAAAGAGTAAAAAAATGAAAAACCTTTCTTGGTTCAATAAGGCGATGTATAGTTTAAATATTATTCTTATTATTGTCACTTTTATAGCTTACATCTTGCCTTTTTTGGCTCCAAAAATATTCCCTATCTTATCTGTTCTAACCCTTTTCATGCCAGTATTTTTTATATTTAATGGCTTGTTTTTTATTTATTGGGGTTTTCAATTTAAAAAGCGCATGATCTTATCGGGTATAGTGCTTTTGATTGGGATTACATTTATCAATAAATTTTACAAGTTTTCTGCCAAAGAGTATCCACAAGACGATAAAAACTTTACGGTGATGAGTTATAATGTCCGCTTGTTTAATCTTTTTAAATGGTTAGATAAAGCAGATGTTCCTGGAGATATTCTTGAGTTTATAAATGACAAAAATCCTGATATTTTATGTATTCAAGAGTTTTCTTCTTCTGCTGTTATTGATTTGAAAGTATACCGCTATAAATATATAGTAATGCAGGGCAACAAAATAAAAACGGGACAAGCGATTTTTTCTAAATTTCCCATAATAAATCAAGGAGATATTATATTTCCCAATTCTAATAATAATGTCATTTATGCTGATGTCAAAAAAGGAAAGGATATCATTAGGGTGTATAACATGCATTTACAGTCCATTAAAATTTCGCCCGATGTTAATGAAATATCTGAAAATATTGATGTGATTAATAAGGATAAGTCTCAAATGTTACTCATTAGAATCAGTAAGGCTTTTAAGCAGCAACAGCAACAAGCAGAGATATTCAAAGCGCATGAAAGGCAATGCGAGTATCCGATCATTATATGCGGTGATATGAATAACAGTGCGTATTCCTATGTATACAGAAATATAAAAGGAACACTAAAAGATAGTTTTGAAGAGGCTGGGAAGGGTTTTGGGGCAACGTATAAGTTCAAGTACTATCCCACTCGAATAGACTATATTTTTGCTGATGAAAAAATGTCAGTCAAGACGTTTGAAAGTTTTTCTGAATTCGAAAATTCTGACCATTATCCCATTATGGCGCAATTGTCATTAGAATAATAAAAGAGTCGCTTTTATCTTGCGATTAATTTTTGGTTTTGCAGGTAATCTAAAGTAAACTTCCCTTCATTAAAGAGTAGGTCAAGAACGCTTAGATTGTTGATAAATCCATGTTTATCGTCAAATACCTGAGTATATCCTTCAAAGGAGGAAGGGTCTTTTTTTCCATCTGCAAGATATCTGCAATCTGAAATTATACTTGGGTCAACTGTTGTAGCATATTCGGTAGTAGTACTATAATCAAACTTTATACGAAGACATTTAGAGATGATCTCTAGGGTCTCCAAGTTCAAGTCCAATAGGAACTTGTGCTTTTTTTCGAAGAAAGGACGGATGTCGTCTTCAAAAAACTCAAAAAAAGGAGATCCTCTATACGCGGTCTCCAGTGACTTGTAATGTTGTTTCTGCCAGTCTGCGTCAAAATCTACTTGAATATCCTTGGTTCCTTGGTGATTGGCTTTAGAGTGCTTGACGGGAATGTTCAGTAGCTGTATTCCGTTGGGACTATAGATATAAGTGCGATTGCGGTTCGTTTGTTTTTGGAAATTATCTTCTATTTCGAAGAGAATACCATCAGACTGCGACATAGCAACGAAATGGCTTATCGATGGGAAGTAGGTAGGGTGGAGTAGTATATTCATAGTTTTGTTTTTCGTTTCAGGTTAAAAATTACATACATAACTCATAACCTGAAATTTTAAACTAGATGTTTTTTTTATCTTTTCTTTTTTTCCAAAAATATTCGCCAACAAAAAAGACGGCCAATGCGATTAAGAAATATTGAAGGTAGGATTGTGGTTGGCCGTCGCCGCTAACGGTAGTGAAAACTCTATCCCATCGTATTTTATTAAATCCTTTTCCATTAGTGTCCCAGCTCATCCATATAAACACCGGCTTACCTACAATGTGATTTTCGGGTACAAACCCCCAGTAACGGCTGTCTTCAGAGTTGTGGCGGTTGTCACCCATCATCCAATAGTAATTTTGTTTGAATGTATAGTCTTTAATGACAGTGCCATTTAATCTGATCTCGTTGCCTATAATTTTAAGATCGTTTTTATCTCCGTTATCACTTAATTCATAGTCGGTTATGATTCTTTTGTAAAATGGTAATGACTCCGCGTTAAGTGCCACAGTTTTTCCTTGTTGCGGAATGTAGATGGGACCGAAGTTATCACGGTTCCATTCGTTGATTTGAGGGAATATACCTTGTTCTGGTCCCTTACTAATTTCTTGAATGACAGCTGTTACTCCAGGGACATTTCGCAATCTAACGGCTCCCTTGGCTGTTAGCGCTCTGAACAGTAAGGTGTCTTGGAGGTTACTTTTATAACCAATACCATCAGTAACGTCCATGTCTCTTAATAGATATTCAAAATCAATAGGTGTTTTACCGTCTAAGACAACAGAATAAGAAAACTGAGGTTTTGCTCGTTCGGGTAATTGCAATACCTCTCCATTAATATAAATAACACCGTTTTTTATTGACAAATTGTCTCCAGGAACTCCTACGCACCTTTTTACATAGTTCGATTTTTTATCGATTGGTTTAATTACGCCAGGTCGGCCTTTTGCTTCGAAAAAGAAATGCACCGTATCTACAGGCCAATTAAAAACGACTATATCAGTCCTTTTTATGTCTTCTAGTCCAGGCAATCTTAAGTACGGTATTTGCGGCCATTTTAGGTAAGATTTCGTTTTGACAAAAGGTATCGAATCATGAACCATTGGTAATGCGACAGCAGTAATAGGTACTCTGGCGCCATAGTTAAGTTTACTGACGAACAAAAAATCGCCAACCAGCAATGATTTTTCTAAGGAGGATGTGGGAATAGTGTACGGCTGCACTAAATAAGTGTGCACTAGAGTTGCTACAATAATGGCAAATAATAAGGAACTTACGGTATCAGCAGTTTTATTTTGAGGATGTATGCTTCTGTCAGCTACGTAATCTAATTTTTTAGAGTAATTGATGTAATAAATATACAGACCAAAAGTAATTACGCCTAGAAAAGTATCTAAGCTAGATTTTTTTCCAAAACTTCTTAATGTTTCAATCCAGATTACTGGAAACATAATTAAGTTTATAATTGGAATAAAAAGTAACAAGGTCCACCAAGAAGGGCGACCAATGATTTTCATCAAGACAATAGCGTTGTAAACAGGAATTCCCGCTTCCCAACGTTTTCTGCCGGCAGCTTCATATAATTTCCAAGTTCCTAAAAAGTGTATTATTTGTACAAATAGGAAAAACACAAACCATAGATAAATAGACATAGCTTAATTTTTTAGTAGTATATAACGGGAAATTTAGTAATTGTTCCCCAAAAATTTATTTGATTTATTTTAATTCTAATACGTCTTTCATTGTGAAGATGCCTTGTTTGCCAACAATCCATTCAGCAGCAATTATGGCCCCGAGAGCAAATCCTTCACGATTATGGGCAGTATGTTTTATTACGATACTGTCAACCTCTGAATTATAAGTTACTTTATGTGTTCCAGGAATGGTTGCAATTCTTTTCGCTTCAATATGAATTTGATTATCAGCTGGTTTGTCTAGGGTCCAATCCGTGTACTTGCTATTTTCAATTACTCCCTTGGCTAATGAAATCGCAGTTCCGCTGGGAGCATCTAGTTTCTGAGTATGGTGAATTTCTTCCATTGCAACACTGTAATGATCTAGTTTAGCCATCATTTTAGCTAGATATTCATTGATTTCAAAGAATATATTGACGCCCAAACTAAAGTTTGAACTGGAGATGAAAGCGCCGTTTTTTGCAGTGCAAAGCGCTACCATTTCATCATACTGTTCTAGCCAACCTGTTGTTCCCGAAATGACAGGCACATTAACAAGAAAACAATTGGAGATATTGGGTACTGCTGCTGTGGGAACGCTAAAGTCTATAGCTACATCTGCAGTTGATAGTCCTTCATAAGTGTTATTCTCGTCTTTTTTCAAAACAATTTCGTGCCCTCTTTCCTTTGCCATTCTTTCAATTACCTGGCCCATTTTTCCGTATCCTAAAAGCGCAATTTTCATTTGGTATTTATTTATGTATTAAAAAACTAGACATACAATTAGTAGTATCCTTTAAAATTTAGAAATTATAATTAAAGGTTAGACCTACGTTTGTCTTAAATGTTACGTCATTAGGATAAATTACAGGACGTACTGATAAATTTTCATCAACGTTAAACTGAAGAAGCGCTGCGTCGACGTTAGCGTCAATGATGTTTAAGGCATAAAATGCCACAACAAACAATGCGGATAAATCGCGGTTTCGTTGATAGAATTTTTGTCCAGCAATTAAGCGATTGTCGTCTAGGTAGCCGTAATCGTCATCGCTATACCCTTCTAGCCTACGTTTATAAGCGTCTCTATATTGATGATATTTTTTATTGTTATCTAAGTAGAAATAAAGACTAGTACCAATGGCGCCGTAAACAAGGGGTATTTTCCAGTACTTTTTATTGTATGCTTGTCCCAAACCTGGTAGGACTGCAGAGTAAAAAGCCGCTTTTGCGGGAGTAAGCGGATCTATGTCGTTTGTCTTTACCGTGTCTTTAGCTACTAGAGCAGCATCTGTTTTTACTTGGGCAGAAACAGTGGTGTGTCCTACAATAAAAAACAATAATGCTGTATATACGATTTTATTCACTAGACTTTTATTAATTCCATGATTCTATTGAAGTCTTCCTCTGATTGAAATGGAATTGTGATTTTTCCTTTTCCATTACCGGCTACTTTTACATCTACTTTACTTCCAAAATAATTAGTAAAAACCTTTTTTTGAGTTTCTTCAATTTCAAATGCTGACGATACCTTTGTCTTGACCGCTGGTTTCGGTTTTAGACTTTCCTGATAGTTTTTCACTAAAGCTTCCGTATCACGAACGGACAGGTTTTGACTAACTATCCTTTGGTAAATATCTGTTTGAATGTCTAAATCTTCTATATTGATTATAGCACGACCATGCCCCATGCTGATAAAACCATCACGAATCCCTGTCTGGATGACCGGATCTAGTTTTAAAAGACGTAAATAATTGGCAATGGTTGAGCGTTTTTTTCCTACTCGCTCGCTCATTTGTTCCTGAGTTAATTGGATTTCCTCCATTAACCTTTGGTAGGAAAGTGCAATTTCTATGGGATCTAAATCATGACGTTGGATGTTTTCTACCAGAGCCATAGTCAAGGACTCATTGTCATTTGCTATACGGATGTATGCTGGAACCGTAGTTAATCCTATTAAAGTAGAAGCGCGTAAACGACGTTCTCCTGAGATTAACTGGTATTTATTGAAGTCTAATTTCCTAACGGTAATGGGTTGTATGACTCCTAACTCTTTAATGGAAGTCGCAAGTTCTTTTAGGGATTCTTCATTAAAATTACTTCTGGGTTGAAAGGGATTTATCTCAATCGCATCTATTTCGAGCTCAATAATATTACCAACTACTTTGTCAGCATTTTTATCGTTGACTGATTTAATATCGTTTTCCGGATCTTTTAATAATGCGGATAATCCTCTTCCTAGCGCTTGTTTTTTTATTGCTTTTGCCATAAAATTATTTGCTGTTTTTCTTTATAACTTCCTGAGCTAGATGTAAATAATTTGCAGCTCCTTTACTGGTCGCATCATAATTGATGATACTTTCACCAAAACTAGGCGCTTCACTCAGTTTTACATTTCTTTGAATTATAGTATTAAAAACCATATCGTTAAAATGCTTTTGGACCTCTTCAACAACTTGATTCGATAGTCGTAAACGGGAGTCAAACATGGTTAGTAATAATCCTTCAATGTCTAAATCTGGATTGTGAATTTTTTGTATGCTTTTAATTGTATTAAGTAATTTACCTAAACCTTCAAGTGCAAAATACTCACATTGTATCGGTATAATTACTGAGTCAGCTGCTGTCAATGCGTTTAAAGTAAGTAGGCCAAGTGAAGGAGCACAATCAATAATAATATAATCGTAGTCATCTTTTACGCTTTGTATCGCTTGCTTGAGCATATATTCCCTGTTCTCTTTGTCGACTAATTCGATTTCGATAGCAACAAGGTCAATATGTGATGGAATTATATCTACATTTGGCGCTGAGCATTTTATGATTGCTTCTCTAGGGGTGTTGCTGTGCTCTAGCACTTGGTATGTTCCAATTTCAATGTTATCTACATCGATTCCTAATCCAGAACTTGCATTAGCCTGTGGATCAGCGTCTATAATTAAGACTTTCTTCTCTAAAACACCTAAGGAAGCGGCAAGGTTTACGGATGTTGTCGTTTTTCCAACACCTCCTTTTTGATTAGCAATTGCAATGATTTTGCCCATTTACTTTATAAATTTTGAGACGTAAAAATACAATTTTATATGGTTCTTAAAAATCTATTTTGTTAAGTTTTGCGAAATCATGATTATCAGATTGTTAGTTGTTTTGTTAGTAGGCATATTACTTTGCTTTTTGTACTATTTAGTTCGCGAATGATGTTTTGGGTTGGAGCATCTTTTAGCGCTGTATTACAGGAGCATTATTTGTTTTTTGGGATCGTATGCGGCTGTGATTTATTCGAGTTTTTACGATTATAAAACATGCCGATAAGCTAACTGCATCGCTTTGTTGTCTTTTGCTGGTTTTGTAGGACTTAAATAGCGAAAGATGAAGGGGGTGTGTAAAGAATGGTGCTATTTTCTTTTTTTTACTACTATTTTTATTTCTTAATTAGTCAATTTGTGTTGTGTAAGGAAAAAATAGTTTTATCTTTGCACCA
>JBLIKD010000022.1:0-19838 GCA_047636275.1 Flavobacterium sp.
GTAAAATAAATCATCAGATTAACTACTAAATGTCAATTACTTTTACCAATAAATTAACTAGAACCAACGCTATTTTAAGGCATTGCTCCCTATTAAACTACTATTAAAACCTTCGTCCGCAAGTAGTTTTACAAAAGAAAAATTACTATCATTAAACAAAATTCTGCTTCCGTTGCGCATAATACCACCCCAATTTTCTGACGATACACAAAGGAGACAAAACTAACAGCAGAGAAATAGCATCGCTGACTTTGTGTAACAAAAATGTATTTTAAGCAACTTACCTTTAATTCAAAAGTGTTTTGTACTTTTAAAATCAAAAAATGTAATTTATCAATTGAAATAACAATGTCAAATCCATTAATAAAAATAACCAATATCAAAAGAGATTTTGTCCTTGGTAACGAGATTATTTATGTACTGAAAGGTATTGATTTAGAAATTAATAAAGGAGAATATGTTGCGCTGATGGGACCTTCTGGCTCCGGAAAGTCTACCTTAATGAATCTTTTGGGTTGTTTAGACACTCCCACGTCTGGAACATATATTCTAAATGGCCAAGATGTAAGCAAGCAAAAAGATGATGAGTTAGCCGAAATTCGAAATAAAGAAATTGGCTTTGTTTTTCAGACTTTTAATTTACTACCTCGCACTACGGCACTTGCTAATGTCGCTTTACCTATGATTTATGCTGGATATTCAAAATCAGAAAGAACGGCACGTGCTGCCGAAGTGTTAGAGCAAGTTAATCTGGGTGATAGAATGGACCACCAACCGAATCAGTTATCTGGTGGACAGCGACAGCGCGTAGCCATTGCTAGAGCCTTAGTAAACAAGCCTTCTATTATTCTCGCAGATGAACCTACAGGAAACTTAGATACTAAAACCTCCGAAGAAATTATGAAACTTTTCAATGATATTCATAAAGGGGGCAATACCGTTATTTTAGTTACTCATGAAGAAGAAGTTGCCGCTTACGCTCACAGAATAATCCGTTTACGCGACGGTATGATTGAAAGCGACATTTCAAAATAGTTTTTTCCGGGAGCTTTTTCCTGTCTCGTCTTTAGTATGAGACTACAATCTTTTTTATGCTGAGTTCAGGATAAAAGAGGATTTTCACTACTATCAGGTCTGGGACCTTCCTTTCCAAAATACCATTTACTAATACATTACACTTTTTGAAAATGAAAATAGCTTTATTAACCTGCGAAAAACTTCCAGACTTAACTCCCCAAGACCGACCTTTAATTGCAGCATTAGCAAAATATGGTATCGCTGCAACTGCTGCAATTTGGGATGATGAAAGCATTAATTGGAATAATTTTGATTATTTGGTTTTTCGCAATACCTGGGATTATTTCGAAAAAGAAAATGAGTTCAACCTTTGGCTTGACCAAATAGAAAAATTAGGGATTAAAACACTCAACCCCATTGCAATCATAAAGCAGAATAAGCACAAGTTTTATTTACGTGACATGGAGCAGCAGGGAATAAAAATACTCCCCACCGTTTTTATAGATAAAACAACTAATTTAGATCTAAAAGAACTCATGCCATCCCATTGGAACAAAGCGGTTTTAAAACCTGCCTTTTCTGCTGGATCCTATTTGACTGAAGTCTTTGAAGCAGCCGACATTACAAAAGTTAGCACCCAATATAAAACCATAGCCTCCGAAAAAGAATTGCTATTACAAGAGTTTATGCCAGAGATTCAAACAGTAGGCGAAACCTCGTTAATATTCTTTAATAAAAAATTCTCCCATGCAGTCAATAAAAAACCTGTTCCAGGTGACTTCAGGATTCAAGTACAATTTGGTGGAATATACAGACTAGTCCATCCAAACTCCGAGCTCATTGCCCATGCACAAAGAATTGTTAATACATTTCCAGGAAAATTGCTCTACGCGAGAGTCGACGGAATTGTAATAAACAATGAGTTACAGCTCATGGAAGTAGAATGCATAGAGCCTGATTTGTATTTTAATCTAAGTGAAGGTTCCTTAGAGCGATTTGTTGACGCCATAGTGGAATTAATAAAGTAAATTTGGAGCTTCTTGATAAAACAAGCTAATCAACGAATAGACAAATAAGAAAAATATGAAAGTATATACTAAAACTGGCGACACGGGAACGACTTCACTTTTTGGAGGGACACGCGTACCAAAAGACCATATTAGAATCGAAAGTTACGGAACCGTAGACGAATTAAACTCCTATATAGGACTCGTTCGCGACCAAGAGATGAATGCACATTACAAAGAAACGCTGGCAGAAATACAAGATCGCTTATTTACCATTGGTGCCATACTAGCTACACCTCAAGAAAAAGAAGTGAAGAAAAACGGAGAACTTCGCTTAAAAAACTTGGGAATACTAGAGACTGATATTGAATTGTTAGAGAATGAAATTGACAGTATGGAAAGTGAGCTACCAGAAATGACTCATTTTGTCTTACCTGGAGGCCACACTACCGTGTCGCATTGTCATATTGCGCGATGCGTATGCCGCCGTGCAGAGCGACTTGCTGTACATCTAAGCCATAATGAACCAGTAGCTGAAATCGCAATAAAATACTTGAACCGCCTCTCTGACTATCTATTTGTATTGGCACGCAAATTGTCTCAAGACTTGAGCGCTGAGGAAGTTAAATGGATCCCTAGGAAATAATAATCAGTATTGAAGTATTTAATTCCTAGTTAAAACTTTGTCAATACAATCTGTTTTGAACTTAGACTGAAAACTAAAAACGGACTACTGCACAACAAAACAAAAACGTTCTTAACTTTTTTTGAAAATAAATAGTTTTTTACTTGTCTTTTTCAGTAAAATTTTTATTTTTGCACAAAACTAAACCGACAAAAGATGTATTGGACATTAGAATTAGCATCCTACTTAAGTGATGCACCGTGGCCCGCTAACAAAGACGAACTGATTGACTACGCTATACGTGCAGGAGCTCCGTTAGAAGTAGTAGAAAACCTACAGTCTATTGAAGACGAAGGAGAGATATATGAGTCGATGGAAGAAATTTGGCCGGATTACCCTACAGACGAAGACTATCTTTGGAATGAGGATGAATATTAAATACACAACCAAAGAAAAAGTCTCAAAAGAGGCTTTTTTTTTGGTTAAATTTACATTTTTAAAATAATTAGAAATACAAACATATTATGAGTTTCATCAATAGCATAATTAAAGCCTTTGTCGGAGACAAATCTGAGAAAGATGTTAAAGCTTTGCAACCTTACCTTTTAAAAATCAAGACTTTTGAAAGTAGCCTTATCGCCTTGACGCATGATGAATTAAGAGCCCGCACCACTTTTTTTAAGGAAAAAATAAAACTAAATCGCGCGGAAATCGATGCTAAAATTGCAGCTCTTAAAGTTGAAGTTGAAGGAATTGAAGATATTGACAAAAGAGAAGAGTTCTATGAAGAAATGGACGCTTTAGAAAAAGAAGCCTATGAGGTATCTGAAAAGACGCTACTAGACATTCTTCCTGAAGCTTTTGCTGTAGTAAAAGAAACAGCAAGACGTTTCAAAGACAATTCACAAATTTCTGTAACTGCATCTGCATTAGACAGAGAATTCTCTGGAATTAAAGCTTACGTAAGCCTCGAAGGAGACCAATCAATTTGGCAAAATAAATGGAACGCAGCAGGAAAAGAAATTACCTGGGACATGATTCATTACGATGTTCAATTAATTGGTGGAATGGTACTTCACGAAGGAAAAATTGCAGAGATGCAAACAGGTGAAGGAAAAACATTAGTGGCTACGTTGCCGCTATACTTGAATGCGCTAACCGGGAACGGAGTACATTTAGTAACAGTGAATGATTATTTGGCTAAGCGTGATAGTACATGGAAAGCGCCTTTATTTGAATTTCACGGTATGACTGTTGACTGTATTGACAACCACCAACCAAGTTCTGACGGTAGAAAAAAAGCATACAATTCTGATATTACATACGGAACAAATAACGAATTTGGCTTTGATTATCTTAGAGATAACATGACGCATTCGCCAGATGACTTAGTTCAGAGAAAGCATAATTATGCCATTGTTGATGAAGTAGATTCAGTATTGATTGATGATGCAAGGACGCCTTTGATTATATCTGGTCCAGTACCGCAGGGAGATCGTCATGAATTCAATGAATTGAAACCAAAAATTGAAAACCTAGTAGCTTTACAGCGTCAATTAGCAAATGGTTTTTTATCTGAAGCCAAAAAATTACTTAAAGAAGGAAAAACTAAAGAAGGCGGAGTCTTGCTTCTAAGAGCCTATAGAAGCTTACCTAAAAACAAAGCTTTAATTAAATTTTTAAGTGAAGAAGGAATCAGACAATTACTTCAAAAAACAGAAAACCAATACATGGCAGATAACAATCGCGAAATGCATAAGATTGATGAAGCCTTGTATTTTGTAATTGAAGAAAAAAATAATCAAGTAGAATTAACAGATCACGGAATTAAATTCCTTTCAGGAGATACTGACTCTGACTTTTTTATTCTTCCAGATATTGGGACTGAAATTGCCACTATCGAAAAGAAAAAATTAGAAAAAGACGCTGAAGCAGAGGAAAAAGAAAGACTGTTCCGAGATTTCGGTATAAAAAGCGAACGTATTCACACGTTGACTCAACTTTTAAAAGCATATAGCCTTTTTGAAAAAGATGTGGAATATGTAATCATGGATAATAAAATCATGATTGTTGATGAGCAAACAGGACGTATCATGGATGGTCGACGTTATTCTGATGGACTTCACCAAGCCATCGAAGCTAAAGAAAATGTAAAAATTGAGGCTGCAACTCAAACGTTTGCAACTGTAACTTTACAGAATTACTTTAGAATGTATAATAAACTTGCTGGGATGACTGGTACTGCTGTAACTGAAGCAGGTGAGTTATGGACTATCTATAAATTGGATGTGGTAGAAATACCAACTAACAGACCAATGGCAAGACAAGATAAAGAGGATTTTATTTATAAAACAACTCGTGAAAAATTCAATGCAGTTATTGAAGACGTAACGCAATTATCAAAAGCAGGAAGACCAGTTCTTATTGGTACCACTTCTGTTGAGATTTCGGAATTATTAAGCCGAATGCTTAAAATGAGAGGTGTTGGGCACAATGTATTGAATGCAAAAATGCACAAACAAGAAGCGCAAATCGTAGAAGAAGCAGGAAAAGCCGGAGTGGTTACCATTGCAACTAACATGGCGGGGCGTGGAACAGATATTAAGTTAAGTGCTGAAGTAAAAGCCGCTGGTGGACTAGCGATCGTAGGCACAGAGCGTCACGATTCACGACGCGTTGACAGACAGTTGAGAGGTCGTGCTGGTCGTCAGGGAGACCCAGGAAGTTCTCAATTTTATGTTTCTCTTGAAGATAACCTGATGCGTTTGTTTGGTTCTGAAAAAGTAGCCAAAGTAATGGATCGAATGGGCCTTGAAGAAGGCGAAGTGATTCAGCATTCAATGATGACAAAATCTATCGAACGCGCACAGAAAAAAGTGGAAGAAAATAACTTTGGTGTTCGTAAACGTTTATTGGAATATGATGATGTGATGAATGCGCAACGTGAAGTAATATACAAACGTCGTCGTCATGCTTTATTTGGAGAACGTTTGAAACTAGATATTGCTAATATGTTATACGATACGTGTGAGCTAATTATCCAAGACAATAAAAGAGCTAATGATTTCAAAAACTTTGAATTTGACTTGATTCGTTACTTTTCTATCACATCACCGGTTGCTGAAGCAGACTTTTTAAGGCTGACGGAAATTGAATTGACAGGGAAAGTATATAAAGAAGCCTTAAAATATTACCAAGAAAAGACAGAACGTAGCGCAAGAGAAGCGTTTCCTATTATCAAGAATATATACGAAGATAAAAACAATCAGTTTGAACGTATAGTCGTGCCATTCACAGACGGTGTAAAATCACTAAGCGTGGTGACTGATCTAAAAAAAGCATACGAATCCGAGGGGAAACAACTGATTGCTGATTTCGAGAAAAACATCACTTTATCTATCGTTGATGAAGCTTGGAAAAAACACTTACGTAAAATGGACGAGTTAAAACAATCCGTTCAACTCGCCGTTCACGAACAAAAAGATCCTTTACTAATCTATAAATTTGAAGCCTTTAATTTATTCAACGGCATGTTAAATGGTGTTAATAAAGAAGTTATTTCGTTCTTATTCAAAGGAGATTTGCCGCAGCAAAGCGCTCCAGATATCGAAGAAGCGGTAGAAATACGCGAGAAAGAAGATTATAAATTGAGTAAAGACGAAATTCCAAATAGTGAAAGTGCAAATCGTGAAGCTGGTGAAACGCAACAACGACAAGTTACTGAAACCATTAAAAGAGATATGCCAAAGATTAACCGTAACGATACTGTTACGATTCAAAACGTGGCTAACGGACAAACTCAAGAAATGAAATTCAAAAAAGCCGAAAGCTTAGTAATCTCAGGCCAATGGGTTATCGTTAAAGAACAGTAGTTCGATTACCCAGTAAAATTAAATTCCCCAATTGCGAAAGTAGTTGGGGAATTTTTTTAGGACTTTATTTTAGGAAATATTCCCGTGATGCGTTTCAAACTATTTGCCGTCAAACCCTTTTTCTTGATGCCGGCAGGAGTTTCCTGATGCCGCCATCCCAGTCACTCAAAATCGCCATAAGATTTTCATTGCTTTCAGGACTAGGGCTTTTACTTTAAGTACGCCCATGCGTGTCCACATACAATAAGGTGCTATAAAAAAGTTATTTTCGTTAAGATACCACGAAAATAATTAGTCAGATTTTTTACTTTATTTTTTATCTTTGAGATTTTTACTAAATAGAAAGTTTCTACTTTTTAAAATATGAGAAAAAAAAGACAAAAACTATAAAATAAATAGGATATGATCCAATTAATTAAAATTAGTTCGCTTTTAACTTTTGCCATTCTGTTGAATAGTTGCGCATCTGTAGGTAAAAAAGGAAGCCCTATAACTAAAAATCTATTTGCAGATACACCAAAAGTAACTACAACGGAGAAGTACATTAAATCCACAAAAGAATCTTGGAATCAATCTTATGATAAATTCAAAGGAAAGGGGAAAATTGTAATGCTTAATTTACTAAAGTATAAATCTCGTGCAGACTACACGGGAATAGAGGTTGCCGATATTCAAAAAGATAAAACGGGAAAAGAAACCTATCAATACTACCTAAAACAAGTTGAAAATATTTTTGACAAAACTAAAGTTGCAAGAATATTATATTATGGTGAAAGTCAAGATTTTTTAATTGGGCCCCAGCCTGAAAAATGGGATGCAGTAATACTGGTTGAATATGACTCAATGGATGCCTTTGTACAGTTTGTTGACAGTGACGCTTATAAAACAATTACTGGGCACAGAAAAGCTTCTTTAGAAGATTCAAGATTATTACCGGCTTCAAATTATAATCTTCTGGACGTTAAAAAATAAAATGTTGGTAACGGTAGGCTCAACATAGCAGGGTGTGGTTTTTTGATCACTAGTAAAAGCAATTTACTGTCTTCTGTATGTCATGTTCAGATCTATTTAACATCCTCAAATTTGAAAAAATTGTCCGCTTGCGTGGGTTTGTGGTTCGTGAAAACAACTACAGTTTCTTCATCGAAAGAGAACACTATTTATGAATGCTCAGTCTCGCTCAGGTTTAGTATCGGTCTGATACTCGTTTTCAAAGAAGCTACGCTTGTATTAGAACATCGATCGCAGGGTTAGCCACGCCAGTTATTAAACGAAAAATTACTTGTCTGTGATTTTCGATAAAAGTTCATTTTCCGAATTCTGAATTTATGCTTAGTTTTAAGTTAATTTTGATCACAAACTATAAGGGATTCCTAATAAGAAAAGTCCTAACTTAGCGCCGAGAATAAAGTAATATAGCAACCAGTCGATACAATTGAAGTAAAGCTAGCTATCATTAACAAAAATATGCAGTACTATAAAAATCCATCCCCTATGAAAAAAACAATCCTTATCTTATTGCTTTTCACCCTTGCTTGTGCCCGAAAACCCCAAGCAACAATAGCGACTTGGGTTCCCTACGATGAATCCTTAGAATTGTCTGAGAACGCCAATAATGAGTCAGTACGATTGCGCTTTAAACTTATTCAATCAAGAGTTTTAGATAAAAATGCAATTTGGAAAAACGTTGCTGCTCAAATAAGTAATTTTTCAGAAGAAGATTATCAAAAGTTAAAGCCTTTAGTTCTAGAGCAGGATATTCCTACTATCCAATCACATATCCAAGATGGCAGCCTAACTTATGAAACACTTACACAATGGTATTTATACCGAATTGTAAAATACGAGAACAACAAAAACGAATACCTGAACAACATCATAGCCATTAATCCGGAAGCGGTTAATGAGGCTCGCAAAAGAGACAAGAACAAATCAAGTAAAGATCACCCTATCTACGGAATGCCAATTCTCTTAAAAGACAACATTAATTTTGAGGGATTACCCACTACGGCAGGAACTGAACTTTTAAAAAATAATGATGCGGCAGATGCATTTATAGTCAAACGTATAAAAGAAAAAGGCGGCATCATATTAGGTAAAGCTAATCTAAGTGAATGGGCCAATTTTCTTTGCTTAGAATGCCCTAATGGCTATAGCGCAGTGGGTGGTCAAACACTAAACCCATACGGCCGTAAAAAATTCGACACTGGAGGCTCAAGCTCTGGAAGTGCTTCCTCCGTAGCTGCGAACTATGCAGCAGCAGCAGTAGGAACTGAGACTTCGGGATCTATACTCTCTCCTTCAAGTTCAAATTCTATCGTAGGGCTTAAGCCAACAACAGGTTTATTAAGCCGTTCCGGTATTGTCCCACTATCCAGCACATTAGACACTCCAGGCCCGATGACAAAAAACGTAATTGACAGCGCCATATTAGTTTCAGTAATGACTGGTGAGGACAGTGCCGATCCAGTTACTGAAAATAGTCCTAAAGACAATAAAAAATATTGGGAAGAGCTACAAACTGCAAGTCTAAAAGGCGTCCGTTTTGGTGTAAACAAAACCTTTCTAAAGGATTCTATTTATAAACTCAATGTAGCAAAGATAGTCGCATTAGGAGGTATTGCTATTGAGTTTGAGCCTGCAAAAGTAGATTTGGAAGGATTTGGCACTTTACTTAATGCTGATATGAGAATTGACCTTCCAAATTATTTAAAACAGTATTCATCCAAAGAATTGACTTTACGAACTGTGTCTGATATTGTCGCTTATAACAAGCAAGATAGTTTAGATAAGATTCCTTATGGTCAAGGTCGTTTTGAAAAGATTCTTGACACCAATCTTAGCACAAAAGAACTAGCTGAATTAAGAGTAAAATTACATGATGCAGGAGTTAAGATTTTTGAACAGACCATGACAGAGCACCAACTTGATGTCATCTTATCTATCAATAATTGGAATGCAGGCGAAGCAGCAGCAGCTAACTATCCGTGCTTAACTGTTCCAATGGGATATAACGCAACCGGTCAACCCATAGGTATCACATTTATAAGTAGACCATTTCAAGAAGATATGCTACTGAAAATTGGATATGCCTTTGAACAGGCGACTAAGGCGAGGAAGTTACCTAAAGACTATAAATAGTTTTAACAATAAAACTTCATCCAATAAATACTAAAGCATCCTTTAAAAAAAATCTATTTTTTTAAAGGATGCTTTTTAGGAATAGCGCTATCAATCTTTTGTACAACAAATTTATTTAAAGAAAAGAAGCATTGAATGTTATTGCTCTCGCAACAGCGACCAGCTTGGTCCTCTGAATCAAAGCGACTATAAAAAAATACTATTTTGGGTTTTCCTCGAAGTAACGCGCTTCAATCCGTTTACTGTCTTTTGCCGAGATTGTGGCCCAAGCTAGGCGCTTAACAAAAATTTCTGGATCCTCGATGAGTCAACCAACGCTTTGGAAATCGACACCTTGAATACTTTGGAAACCTTTCTGCTGGATTATCCTGCCTATTTATTGGTAGTTTCTAAAGACAGATGTTTCATAGATGAAATTATAGATCACTAATTAATTTTTAGAAGTGATCGTATGGTTGAAGATTTCCCTAGGAACTATTCTGATTGCAAACCCTATGAAGACAGTGCGAATATAGCCCCAAAAGAGACAAATAAAGGAGGCAAGAAAGACTGAAAATTCGACTCTCTATAAGTAAAAAAATCCCAAAAGAACAAAAAAAGAATTTGAAAATTCAAAAAGGAAAAATCAAACTTTTATTCTAAGAAGGAAAAGTAGAAGAAAGCCATGTTATACCCAAAGCCGCAGAACTACGAAATATCACTTCTAAAATGGAAAAGAAAGAAGACCGCTAGTTTGAGCTTTCGAGTAAAACAACAGAATAAAATTTATTATTTCGAGAAGATTAACACCCCCAATACGTACAGCGGTAACACTGAAAATAATGTGGTTGTTTTATTTGAAAAAGCCAGTTTACAAAAGCATAGGTCACAACACGACAAAATTTTTAAGAAGATTAATCTCTAAAAATTAAAGTAAGGTTAAAATTACATACATTTGAAAGCAACAATGAAATCAAATATTCATCAGATTTCATAAAAAGTTATTAATTCGCTGAAATGAAAAAAAGAATTACCTTGTTAATTTTCATCTGCTTAAGCATAGCAGGATGTTCCTATGAATTTTCTGGCGATAACTTTCTTGAAATTTCAAAACCAGAAATAAGAGAAAACATAATAGATCTAAATAATTTTAAAAATTTGGATACTATTAATGTGCCTAGTCAATTCATATATACCTTTAAAGGCGAATCAAGTCAACACTTAATTGAATCAAAATTATTTATTGACAACCAGAATTTTGGATTGACCATGAATAGTAATGTAGGAACATTTAACATTAATCCCTCCGCTTACGAAGATGGTATACACACAATCAGAATTGAAACTAAGTTCACTTCTGGCACAGGAAGCATTGCAGATCAAGCTGAAATGGAAATTTTAAATGCAACTCAAGAATTTAAATTTATCGTTAACAGGAAACCTTCCGTTCCTCCAGCTATCACAGAGGCAACAATAAAAGAAGGGAGCATCCTTGTGAAATGGGCGTCAGTAAATAATCCAAAGTATAAAAATGCCTATCTAAGTTTAAAATTCAAAAGAAAAGAGATCAGAATTCCACTTACAAAAGAGATGCTCGAACTTGGATCTTACATCGATAAAAACACTATTCTATTTCCGGCAAACAGTACTACTCCAGACTTTGATGATTATTTATCGGTTACTTATTCTATAGTATTAGTTAGTCCGTATACAGAACTTTATGGCTCAAATAAAACTATTACCTATGATTCTTCTTGGTTTACTATGAAGATTTCGTACTATAATAATGAGAGTTACAAAGTCAAATGGCCACAATATCCGCTCTATGCAAACTTCGATTCATTTGCAATGAATGTGGGAACAAACACTTTTTTGGGATCTAGTAAAGGAGGCGAGTATATTGTAAACACACCCTATATTATCGGAAAAGAATATGGAGGTAGTGCCCAGCCTATACCACCACTACAAAATTATTCTCAACCAATCTATTCGTTTTATAAAATGGAACTAGATGAGAATACTTTTGATCTTTTTAATTTCAATCAATATTTCTCAAAAGAAATTTTGTACAATCCCAGCACCAAACACTATTATTCCTTAATTCTTGAGCAAAGTTCACAAGGTTATTTTAAAATCTACATTTATGAATTTACAGAGAAAATGGTCTTTATTTCAAAGAAATATATTGACGATTATAACTCGCCAAGACATGAATATTTGCGATTTTTATTAGACCCAATAAACAATAATTTTTATATTGATGCAAGAAATAGTTCGTATGAAATTGACAGATCAAATTTATCTGTGTTACAAAAATACGTAGATCCACCTTTCACATCTGTGGTCTCATTAAGAAATGGGATATTATCGCGTTTGGAATATTCAACTAATCAATTTACCCTTATTAATACAATTACAAATGCCACAATATTTTCAGGAAATGCAATAAACTGGTATCTATCTTGTGATGGCAAATATGTCTATATTAAGACCGAAACAAATAATTCACTTTTTAGAATTGTCAATAATCAACTTAGTAAAGTGATAGATTTTAATAATTCTGTATATATAAGTAGCATTGAAATTGAAAAGGATACTGTTTACTATTCGGTAAATAATCAAGTTTTTATTGTAGATCTAAATACGAAAGCGAGTAATTCATTTACATTTGGAACATCTAATATCTCACTACAATTAGATCCAATTTCACAAAAATTGCTTTTATATAATGGTGGTATTTACAATATAGCTACAAAAAAAATAAGCTTATTTTCTTATGAAACAAATAAAAACGCTATCGGGGTATTTTCACAGGAAGACAATTCCTATTTCCTTCGACTTCGCAATGGAAAACTGATACATTCTAAGGGGATTTCTATAGATATTAATTAAAATAAGTTATGAGAAATTGCTGTTTTTTACTCTTTTGCCTCTTTTTAAGTTCCACTATTCAATCTCAAAAATTTGAATTTTATTCCGATTTGAATTTCGGAATTCCATCAAATACATCTCTCAAGGATTTTCACAATGAGTTGGCAAACCAAGTTCCTTACGAAAATTTTAAAACCACAGACAACTTTAAATATAATTATGGTTTTACTACTGGAGTGAGGTTTAATAGAAAAATCTCTGCTTTTTTTAGTAATAAAGTTTCTGGAGCCAAATCATCAGTAGCCGACTATTCTGGTTATATACGACTCACAAATGAGCTAAAAGGATATACTTTTGGCGCCAAATATGAAATTCTTATTAGCGAGTATAAAAAGGGAGATCTGTTATTAGGATTTAAAGGGCTTTTAACCAGTTCTAGACTGAGTCTAAAAACTACAAGTAAAATATTAAATGCTACAAAAAATGATGAAATTGATTTTAAATCTTTAGATTTTGGAACTGGTGTTGGGATGACCTATGAATATCCCTTTAAATTTATGGTTTTAAGAGCTTATTTCGATTTGGATATATATATTGGCGGAAAATTAAAATTAGAAGAAAATAATTCGAATAATGGGTATTTATTGACCGTTAATAGAAAAAAAGTGACTACAGGATGGACCGGATTCAACACTGGCGTTGGAATTGCAATCCCCATTGTTCAATAATTGATTTAACGAAAAAAAATTGAATAATAACGTCTTAATATTCACAACCTCTTGAATCTCTCTAGACGTACTCTTCAGGCTTACTAACTCCCGACTTCGTAGGTCTATAAAAAATAGTAAGACAAATCTAAAGGAATGCTTAGACATGCTAAATTTAAGGCTAACTTGACATCCGTGCCCACAACAATAAACATTTTATAAAAAGAAAATACGGAATGTCATTCCTTCCGCAGCGGCATACAAATCCTTCCTCACAATGACTTTTGCATCGATAAAAAACAAACGCTAAGTTGAGATAAATACCGATTAAAAACGTACACTAGATACAAATAGTGAAAAATCTAATTTAGGTGTGAGCAGTTAAATCTTTTTTAGGTTTTCCTCATAATAGCGGGCTTCAATCCGTTTAATATCTTTAATCGAGTTTTTAGCCCAAGCCAAGCGCTTTATTAAAATTTCCTCTTCGGACAACTGCCAATCAATAGCAGAGTTCCGCAATCTGTTGGTGAGGTTTTGGATAATGATGGCTGCTGATACGGAGATATTCAGACTTTCTGTAAAACCTACCATTGGGATTTTTAAAAAGCCATCTGCCCGTTGTAAAATTTCTTCAGACAATCCATCTCTCTCCGTCCCAAAGAACAAAGCGCTCGGTTTTGTAATGTCAAAATCGTCCATCAAGCAATCGTTGTCATGAGGTGTTGTAGCGATAATTTGGTATCCTTTATTTTTCAAAGTATCTACACAGTCTGTTATACTATCATAGGTATTGATATCGACCCATTTCTGCGCTCCCATAGCTATTTCCTTGTCAATACTTTTTCCGTAGCGTTGCTCGATAACATTGAGTTCTTGGATTCCAAAAACCTCACAACTACGCATGACCGCACTGGTATTGTGCATTTGAAAAATGTCTTCCACAGCAATAGTGAAATGATTGGTTCTGTTTTTCAATACTTTCAGGAATTTCTCTTTGCGGTTGTCCGTCAGAATGTTTTCAAGGAAATTAAGGTAATCTAAATCAATCATTGCAAACTTTTTTTGCAAAAATAGTAAAAACAAGAGGTTTTACTGGTCAAAAATTGAATCAAAAATTCTCGAAAAGAGTACCTCTCCTAAAGTCTCTTTTTTTATTTCTAGAAAAACGGGGTCTTTCTTAATAAGCTTCATTTCGTTACCTAATAAACGATTTGTGTTGTCCATAGAATAGTAATTCTGAGAATTGATGTTGGAAATATTTAATCCAGGCATAGGATTATAAATAGAAAATGGAGTTTCTAGTTTCGAAAAATAAAAAGAAATTTTATTTGGTTCAAAATGACTGAAATTTAAATCTAAAGAATCATCTTCAAATTTTACCTTATTTATAGAAGAATTAGTGTTTTGTGAATATAAAATAGAGGATCCTATAAATATAAAAAGGAAGATTACTTTACTCATAAAAGTCTTTTAAAATTAGATTAAAACCAAATTTACAAAATACCTTCACGTAAAATTATAAATTTGTATCTACTTCGTAAATAAAAGCAGCAGATGAAAAAGAAACTAGTCGTTCTGACAGGTGCAGGCATAAGTGCCGAAAGTGGTATAAAAACTTTTCGCGACAGCGATGGCCTTTGGGAAGGACATAATGTTCAAGATGTAGCTACTCCCCAGGGCTGGTATAAAAACCCCGCTTTGGTTCTTGATTTTTACAATCAAAGACGAAAACAACTCAAAGAAGTACAACCCAATTTAGCACATCAGATTTTGGCTGAATTAGAAGCTCATTTTGACGTTTTTGTGATTACACAAAATGTAGATGATTTGCACGAACGCGCAGGGAGCACGAATGTATTGCATTTGCATGGTGAATTATTGAAAGTAAGAAGTAATGCCAACCCAGACTACATTCTAAACTGGCAAGACGATTTGAATATTGGTCACTTCGACAATAATAAAAATCAACTTAGACCTCATATCGTGTGGTTTGGGGAAGAAGTCCCCGCACTTGAGGAGGCGATCACCCTTACAGAAACTGCGGACTATTTTGCAGTGATTGGCACTTCACTGCAAGTATATCCTGCTGCCGGACTGATCGATTTTACAAATGCTAAAACGCCCATCTATTACATTGATCCAAAGCCTATAAAGATTCTGAATTTGAGAAATCCTTTGGAAGTAATTCCAGAAGTTGCCTCAGAAGGTATGAAGCAATTAAAAAAAGCACTTATCGATCTTATTTAAAAAGTCTAATAGTACTACGACTAAAAAATCAAACATCCATTGTACTAATTTTTGCAAATTATATTACCCCCTGCGAAATTCACAATATAACTTGCAAAAAAAATCTATCTTCTAACTCCTAACTTCTAACTTCTCTTTATATTTGTGCCTTTCGAACAAACAACAAAACGATGACTACTTTAAACGAATTGAATGCTATCTCTCCAATTGATGGAAGATATAGAAACAAGACTCTTTCTCTGGCTCCTTTTTTCTCGGAAGAAGCACTAATCAAATACCGCGTACTGGTTGAAATTGAATATTTTATTGCTTTGTGCGAAGTACCTTTACCACAACTACAAGGGGTAGATCCTAATCAATTTGATACATTAAGAGACATATATAAAAAATTTTCTACGGAAGATGCCCTATGGATTAAAGAAACAGAGAAAGTAACCAACCACGATGTAAAAGCTGTAGAGTACTTTATTAAAGATGCTTTTGAAAAACTAGGCTTGTCCCAATACAAAGAGTTTATCCATTTTGGATTGACGTCTCAGGACATCAATAATACAGCAATTCCTCTTTCTACAAAAGAGGCGTTCGAAAAAGTATACATGCCTTCTCTTATTACTTTGACTTCTAAATTGAAAGATTTAAGTGTCGAATGGGCGGACATTCCTATGCTCGCACGTACACACGGACAACCGGCCTCTCCTACCCGTTTAGGTAAAGAAATTAGTGTTTTTGTGGAACGTTTAGAAGAGCAAATGCGTTTGTTGTTTAATATCCCGTTTGCGGGTAAATTTGGTGGTGCAACTGGAAATTACAACGCACACCATGTGGCGTATCCACAAATCGATTGGAGAAAATTTGGAGGAACCTTTGTTGAAGAAAATCTGGGGTTACACCACTCCTTTCCAACTACGCAAATCGAACATTACGACCACTTTGCAGCATTTTTTGATGCTTTAAAAAGAATAAATACCATTATCATAGATTTAGATAGAGATATCTGGACCTACGTTTCCATGGAATATTTCAAACAAAAAATAAAAGCGGGAGAAATAGGATCATCAGCGATGCCACACAAAGTAAACCCGATTGATTTTGAAAACTCTGAAGGAAATTTAGGGATTGCAAATGCCATTTTTGAACACCTGTCGGCTAAACTACCCTTGTCAAGATTGCAACGTGATCTGACCGATAGTACGGTGTTAAGAAACGTAGGGGTTCCTATAGGACATACTTTAATCGGTTTTGAATCTACTTTGAAAGGACTAAACAAATTACTCTTGAACGAGCCAAAATTCCACGAAGATTTAGAAAAAAATTGGGCCGTAGTTGCTGAAGCAATTCAAACTATTTTGCGTCGTGAAGCCTATCCAAATCCTTATGAAGCGTTGAAAGGTTTAACCAGAACCAATGAAGCGATTGATAAAAAAGCAATTCATGGTTTTATAGCCACATTAAAAGTTACCGAAGAGGTACGAGCGGAATTAATGCAAATCACACCAAGTAATTTCGTGGGAATTTAACAGCAAGCCAATAGTACATTCTTACTTTATATATTTTTAATATTATAAAAATTAGTCGGGTATCTACTATTTTAAATCGTATAACTATAAAAAAAGCTATCTTTATCGGTAGCTTTTTTCGTTACTCCTATTTTTGACAAAAATTAAGAAAACGAATCGGTAAAGTCTAGCACAGAATGCAATGAAAAGCTTTACAGGAGAAAAACTATTATTTATGACACATTAGGAGCCACCAAAGGAAGTAGCTCCTGTAAAGGATTCAAAAAAGAAATTAGAATAAAGCCTGAAATGGAAGGCTGGATATAGCTCCTAAAAAAATAAAATATGAGTACTGTAGCAACAGTTGCTGAAGCATCACAACATTTAGAACCCTTAATAAGTGACTTAGGATTAATTCTAATGACTGCTGGTATCGCAGTATTAATCTTTAAAAAACTAAAACAACCCTTAGTTTTAGGATATTTGATAGCTGGTTTTCTGGCTGGAACCCATTTTGATTTCTTTCCGTCCGTAAAAGATGTAAAGAGTGTTGAAGTCTGGGCAGAAATTGGGGTTATCATATTACTGTTTAGCCTTGGACTTGAATTTAGTTTTAAGAAACTAATGAAAGTGGGCGGCACTGCGTCTATAACCGCAATTACCCAAATTGTCACGATGGTATTGATGGGTTTTTTAGTTGGACAATGGATGGGCTGGAAACAAATGGACAGCATCTTTTTAGGGGTGATCCTCTCGATTTCCTCCACTACAATTATTCTCAAGACCTTTGAAGAACTGGGCGTAAAAGCTCAAAAATTTGCGGGAATAGTGATCGGTTCCCTAATTGTTCAAGATATTGTAGCCATCTTAATGATGGTTCTATTATCTACCGTGGCAGTAAGTCAACAATTTTCAGGAATCGAGTTAGTGTTTTCCGTGCTGAAACTGATTTTCTTCCTGACTATTTGGTTTGTCAGTGGAATATTTTTCATTCCTACCCTACTGAAAAAAGCCAAACATTTACTGACAGATGAGATGATGTTGATTATTTCACTTGCACTCTGTCTTATGATGGTAATTTTAGCTTCTAATGTTGGATTCTCTCCTGCCCTAGGTGCCTTTATAATGGGGTCTATAATTGCAGAAACTACTCAGGCAGAACATATTGAGCATTTGGTCAAGCCGGTAAAAGACTTATTTGGAGCCATCTTTTTCGTATCAGTAGGAATGTTAATCGATCCGACCACGCTATATGAATATGCGTTTCCTGTACTTATTTTAACTTTAATCACCATTTTCGGACAATCTATCAGCTCTACCATTGGTGCTTTAATTTCAGGACAGCCTTTAAAACAATCCATACAAACAGGAATGAGTTTAGCACAAATTGGAGAATTCTCCTTTATTATTGCCACTTTAGGAATGTCCATGAATGTGACCAGTAATTTCCTATATCCTGTTATCGTGGCGGTCTCTGCAATTACTACCTTCACCACCCCTTTCATGGTAAAAATGGCTACTCCTTTTTCAGAGTTTTTAGAACGAAAATTACCTAGGAAATGGTTAAAAAAAATAGCCCGATACAGCACAAACACACAAGCTATTAAATCAGCGACTACGTGGCAAGTTGTGTTACGCACCACGATGTTACAAATAGTAATACATACCATAATTATAACAGCAATTATCCTGCTGTCCTCAAAATTTGTTTTGCCATTAGTGGAAAGCTCAAAATTTGGAAATGCCATTGCCGCGCTAATTACCATCATTATTATTTCGCCATTTTTATGGGCTCTTGCCTTACGCCGTGTTGCCGTTAAGGAAGTGGAAATCCTACGGCAGGAACGTAAATACAGAGGCCCTATCATGATGATGGTTTTATTTAGAATAGGATTAGCAATATTTTATATTGGTTTCTTGCTGAACATCTTCTTCTCTCCACTCGTCGCTTTCTTCGCTTTAATTATTGCCGTTTCTGTTTATGTCTTTTTTCCAAAGAAATTACACCGTCAATATATTAGAATTGAAAAGCATTTTCTTCAGAATTTCAATAATCGGGAAATTCTAAAAACAAATAGAAGGTATGCAAATTTGACCCCATGGGATGGTCATATGAGCACCTTTAGTATTGCCAAAGAGTCAAATATCGCAGGTAGTACCTTGAAAGAATTGCGTTTACGAGAGCAGATGGGAATTAATATCGCTTTTATAAAAAGAGGAGAAATAATGGTTAAAATTCCTACCAGAAATGAACGCTTGTTCCCTGGCGATGAAATCTGCGTCATCGGTACGGATGCACAAGTCAAAGAATTCAAGACCTATTTGCATCAACACGAATTTGAAGCGCCTAAAAATATTGAGCAAACGGAAATTACATTGCAACAACTGGAATTAAATAAAGAAGAACTGATAGGGAAAAGTATCAGCGAATCTCGTATCAGAGAAAAAGCGAACGGCATGGTAGTGGGTATCGAACGAAATGGAAAAAGACTACTGAATCCGGAATCGGATTTAATATTACAAAAAAACGATATTTTATGGGTGGTGGGTGATAAAAAGAGAATGAACAAGTTCTTTAAAGATTAATTTTAGGTACGTTAGTTTGGAGAATAATAAATAGTAGTACCCAACGCTGCTGCAGTTAACACGTATTGCTTAATATAACATCCCTCAAACTACCGTTCAGTTACTGTGCACACATTATACGGTTTCCCTATAATTAATCTGTTCTTTAAAATAATAAGAGTACGCTAAACAAGAGTAAAAAGAAGTAGGCTGGTAATCTCTGCTTACTATTAACAAGAATAATTTTAAGATTAGAAAAAGTTATCTAAATTTGAAAGCATAAATTAGTTAACGCTAAGACCCTAAAAAAT
>JBLIKD010000023.1:0-19142 GCA_047636275.1 Flavobacterium sp.
ACAGTGCCGATTTTTGGACTCGAGTGATTAATTATTATCCCGATTGGGTTGTTATTTCTGATAGAGATAATGGAAGTGTGTCTAATCAAATGATGATCTTTCCTAAATGGGGAATCGGAAGATCGATTTCTAAAAGTAATTTTAATTATGAATTATTTTGGGTAAAATATACAATATCAAAGCACAAGAATGGGAAACTGTAGCTGATTTACATTCTAGGATAAGCCATATTTTTTAGCTTATTAAAGAAAGTATGAAAAACCCATCTAGTTTTAAATGAAACGATTTTTCTATCGTTTACAGGATCATCTCGTTATACTTAATAATGGTTTCAAAACCTTTTGAAGCAAAATAGGAAGTCGGATTTTCTTCAGACAGTACTAATATAAAATCTCCGCCCCAAGCGCCTAAGCTTTTTATTTGCCCGTTAAAATCAGAAAACAGTGCTTTTTTTACGGTTGTTGTTTCTAAAATGGTGCTTATATTAGACTCATGCTTTTCTATTGCTTGTGCAAAAGAGTCAACGGTGTTGGCCTGTAAAATTTCAAGTGTTATTACGTTTATTGCGTCAATACTTTTATTTATATTTTTCGTTTTGTTATTTTGATAGTTTGCAATTGCTATTTTACTACTTTGTTTTTTATTGAGATAAACAAAGTAAATATTCTCTTTGAAGGATGGGTTGAAAGTAACTCTTTCAACAATAGGTCTTCCGTGTTTTAGATGATAAAGTATAGGGTTGTTATTTTGTGCGCAGGCAATATCATAACCGCTACCGCCAAAGCTATTATTAAGCAGTGTGAAGGCATCAATTTGCAACCATTGTGCAATATTGTTTATTAAGGTAGAGGAGGTCCCTAGTCCCCATTTTTTAGGAAAACTCAGTTGGGTAGTGATTGTGTATCCCGATTTATCATTGATAAAAGTGGGATTCAATAAATAACCTTGATGCAGTATTGAAATTAATGTAGCCTTTACGGTCTCTGCCTCTTGCGGCATTTCGTTCTTGATTTCTGAAAATGAAATGCTTTCTTCAAACCAAATTTGGCCGTCAACGTCAAAGCTTTTCCATTTAATGGTTTGATCAGCATTTTTTTCAACTATTAAATTTTGTCCGAATTTAGTAGGCAATGCAAATGCAGTCGCCCCGTCTAGAACTAGATATTCTCCGGTAATTAAAAGTTTTCCGTTACTGTAGAATGTTTCTTTCATTTATGGTTGATTTATTGCAGTATTTCTTTTTTGTAGCCCGGATAGCAGCGATATCTTTTACTTGATTTCTTTAATCAAGTAAATATTGAGCATATAGCGGGAATAGCTTCTAATGACTACTTCCTTAGATTATCTATGTAGTCAGCAACTGCGCTGTGCGATACCGTATTGTGCTTGAAGTGTTTTCTAATTAGGATGCGTTCATCATCGTTTGCCCCAAACTGGTTCAAGATGTTGTTTAAATGCATTTTCATATGACCGTCCTGAATACCTGTTGTTGTTAAGGAACGCAAAGCAGCAAAGTTTTGCGCCAAACCAGCCACTGCAACAACCTCCATTAATTCTGAGGCGGAAGGTTTTTTAAGCATCTCTAAAGATAGTTTAACTAACGGATGTAAAGTAGTTAGTCCGCCAACAGTTCCCAAGGCTAACGGTATCTCTAACCAGAATGTGAACACGCCATTTTCAATTTTAGCGTGAGACAAGCTGGAGTACTGACCTGATTTTGCAGCATAAGCATGAATTCCGGCTTCGACGGCACGAAAGTCATTGCCTGTAGCAAGCACAACAGCATCGACTCCGTTCATAATTCCTTTATTATGGGTCACGGCTCTAAAAGGTTCTACCTCGGCAATTTGAACTGCTTGCACAAAGCGCTCGGCAAAATCTTGTGGATTAAGTATGTGTTTTTCGGCTAATTCGTTCACGGGACAGGAAACCTCAGCACGGACGATGCAATTCGGCACGTAATTAGAAAGGATACTCATGATTACCGTGATGTCTTTTTCTGATTCGGAAAATAGTTCGTAGGTCTGAGATTCTTCCTTTAATGTTTTAGCAAATTGTTCCAAGCAGGAATTAATAAAATTAGCTCCCATGCTATCTTTGGTTTCAAAAGTAGCATGAAGTTGGTAATAATTAGGAAGAAGGTTAGTTTTATCATTTAAGACAATGTCCAGAATTCCGCCACCTCTTTTTTGCATGTTTTTTGTAATGCTTTCTGTGTTAGAAAAAAACTTTGCTTTATTTTGAACAAAAAATAATTCCAGTTTTGAAACATCACCTTTATAAAGAAAATGTACTTGCCCTATTTTCTCGGTATTGATTACTGTCGCTTTAAAACCACCTCTGGTAGACCAATAGTTTGCAGACTTAGAAGCGGCGGCAACAACGGAGCTCTCTTCGATAGCCATCGGAATAGTACTGTATTTTCCGTTAATTAGAAAATTAGGAGCTACTCCAAGTGGAATATAGAAATTAGTGATAGTGTTTTCTATGAATTCATCATGCAGTTTCTGTATTTTTTCATCTGTATTCCAGTAGTTTTTCAGCAATGCAATGGCTTCTGAAGGAGTGGAAAAGTATTCCTTGGCAATCCAGTTTATTTTTTCTTCTTTGGATAATTTTGAAAATCCTGCAACGGGCTTATTCATTCTCAGTGGATTATAGTGTAATTAGTTGCAAAGATACATTTTTAGCGGTTTTATACCCATTAAATTATGGTCATTACAGAGATCTCTGAAACTTTGTTTTCAATATTTAACACAAAAAATGGGATGTAATTGTAATTTTTTCACTAAAATTGGACTCATTTTTACATTTAAATCAATAGTATGAAGTCCAAACAATTTTCGGTTTTATTTTTATTTTTGTGTTTTACGGTTTTAGGACAGAAAAAAATATCGGTTGAGCAAATATATAATGGAGCCTTTAGTGCCCAAGGAATGGATGAATTGCAATCCATGAAAAATACAAATCAATACACAGTTTTGAATGTAGATAGTTCGTCCAGAACGATGCAAATAGATTTGTATGATTTTGCAAGCCTCAATAAAACGGCAACTTTAATCGACACAAAAGATCATGTCGGTATGCCAAGGATTGATAGTTATACGTTTGACGAGGAAGAAAAAATGATTTTAATCGCCTGTAATTCAAATCAAATTTTCCGACATTCTTTTACCGCGGACTATTATTTATATAAAATTGGTACAAAGGAACTGACAAAGCTATTTGATTTCCAAGTACAGGAGCCTACTTTCTCTCCTGATGGGAAAAAGATTGCCTATGCTAAGGAAAATAACCTTTACGTATATGATCTAGCTGCAAAGTCAACTACGCAGATTACCACAGACGGAAAGAAAAATGCCATTATTAATGGTATTACGGATTGGGTTTATGAGGAAGAATTTGCTTTTGTAAGAGCCTTTGACTGGAGTAAAGACAGTAAAAAGTTGGCCTATATTCGTTTTGACGAAAGTGAGGTTCCAGAGTTCTCTTTGTTAATGTATAGCAATAATTTGTACCCTAAGGTAAACACGTTTAAATACCCAAAAGCAGGAGAGAATAATTCTATAGTTTCATTACATATTTATGATGTTGCTTTGAAGATGACTACAGAAATCAACTTGGATAAGTATAATGACTTTTATATTGCCCGAATGGAATGGACAAATGACGCAAATGTCTTATCAGCCCAAGTGTTAAACCGTCATCAGGATAATCTGGATTTGTTGTTTATTGATGGTACGACTGGAACGTCAAAAATAGTTTTGAATGAAAAAGATAAAGCATACGTAGGTGTCACGGATAATCTGACGTTTTTAAACGATAACAGTTTTATTTGGACTAGTGAGAAAGATGGTTTTAATCACATTTATTTATATGGTAAGGACGGAAAACTGCGCAATCAAGTAACTAAAGGGAAGTGGGAAGTAACTTCTTATTATGGTTTTGACGAAAAAACAAAGACGGTTTTTTATCAGTCTACCGAGAACGGATCAATCAACCGAGCCATTTATAGAATTGCGTTAAATGGAAAAAGTAAGTTAGCTTTATCCGACGAGACAGGAACAAATGACGCTACTTTCAGCCCTAATTACCAATATTATATCAATACGTTTTCAAGTAGTGCTCAAGCAACGACCTATTCGTTAAATGAAGCTAAAACAGGAACACAAATAAAAGTTATTGAGAATAATGTTGCATTGGTAACAAAACTTAAAGGTTACAATTTACCTGATAAAGAGTTTTTTGTTCTAAAAACCGAAAAAGGGAATGAACTGAATGCTTGGATAATGAAACCAAAAGATTTTGATGCTTCAAAAAAATATCCGGTATTTATGTATCAATACTCAGGGCCGGGTTCTCAGCAAGTAGCCAATCAATGGAATTCAGCAAATGACTATTGGTTTATGATGCTGACTCAACAAGGATATATCGTAGCTTGTGTAGACGGACGAGGGACTGGTTTTAAAGGTGCTGACTTTAAGAAAGTGACTCAATTAGAATTAGGCAAGTATGAAGTGGAGGATCAAATCGATGCTGCAAAAGTGATTGGAGATTATTCGTTTGTAGATGAGTCCAGAATAGGTATATTTGGCTGGTCTTATGGTGGATTTATGGCTTCTAATTGCCTTTTCAAAGGGAATGATACTTTTAAAATGGCTATTGCTGTGGCGCCAGTAACGAACTGGAGGTTTTATGATAGTATTTACACAGAGCGATACATGAAGACTCCGCAGGAAAATCCAAGTGGTTATGATGAAAATTCACCTATTAATTATGTAGATAAGTTGAAAGGAAAATTTCTTTTGATTCACGGTAGTGGTGATGATAATGTTCATTTACAAAACTCAATGCAAATGATGGAAGCATTGATTCAAGCGAACAAACAGTTTGATTCACAAATTTACCCTGATAAAAATCATGGAATTTATGGAGGGAACACCAGAATTCAGTTGTACAATAAGATGACTAATTTCGTTAAAGAAAATTTATAATAGCATAAATGGACAATAGAATTCCAACGTTAGAAGAAATTCAAAATTTTGAGGGCAAATACCCTAAGCAATTATGGTATTTGTTTTTAGTTGAAATGTGGGAGCGTTTTTGCTTTTATGGAATGCGTGGGGTACTTGCCATTTTTATGGCAGATAAGATTTTGGGTTTGGCTTTATCTGATAGGGATGCTAATTTAAAATACGGAGCTATTCAAGCCTTCGTCTATGCATTTACTTTTATAGGAGGAATTTTTGCAGACAAGGTTTTAGGTTTTAAAAAATCACTCCTTTTTGGTGGCAGCGTCATGATTCTTGGAAATTTGATAATTGCGTTTTCGCCGCTGCATTTTTTCTATTTGGGAATTACCCTTACAATTATTGGAACAGGTTTTTTCAAGCCAAATATTTCTTCAATGGTCGGGGAGCTTTATAAAGTGGGGGACGGTCGCAGAGATGCTGGTTTTGGATTGTTTTATTCCGGAATTAATATTGGAGCATTGTTAGGAGGCGCTGTTTGTGTGTACTTAGGAACAAGTCCTGACTACGGTTGGAGTTATGCTTTCTTATCGGCCGCAATTGTCATGGTAATTGGTTTAATTACTTTTATAATAACGAAACATTCCTTGGGGCCTATCGGTGATTCACCATTACTAGATCAGACTTTTTCTAAAAGAACAACTAAAGAGATTGCTGTTTATGTAGGAGCTGTAATTAGTATCCCACTTATTTTCATAATGATCAAAAACACAGATTATACAGATTACTTTATGTACGCCATCGGTCCATTGGCTATCTTATACTTCCTTTATGAAACTTTTAAAGAAAAAGAGGAAGCATCGCGGAAAAAATTAATCGCCGCCTTCATATTCATCCTATTTTCTATCGTCTTCTGGGCATTCTACGAACAAAGTGGTGGTTCTTTAGCGCTCTTTGCAAAAGACAACTTGGATAATAACTTGTTGTTTTTTGAAATTAATCCTAATATTGTTAACAATACATCAAACTCATTTTTTGTTATCATTTTTAGTCCAATAGTAGGGTTAATATGGCTTGCTATGGCAAAGAAGAAAATAGAACCTAACACGGTTATAAAATTTGGGATTGGTTTCTTATTTTTAGCAGCTGCTTTTTATGTGTTCTATTACACTAGGTTTTTTGCCGATGCGGAAGGTTTAACCTCTTTAAATGTTTTTACTTTGGCGTATTTAGTGATTACCTTTGGAGAGCTATCTTTATCGCCGATAGGCTTATCGATTATGACGAAGTTATCGCCAAAAAGATTATCTGGGATGATGATGGGAATGTGGTTTTTAGCAAGTGCTTATGGACAGTATGCTGCAGGGCTGCTTGGAGCAGGGATGTCATCACCGGATGAAAAGGCTTCTTTAGTCACAAAGTTACGGGGATATACTGAAGGATATCATCAATTGGCAATATATGCTTTAATTGCGGGTTTACTACTAATAGTAGTTTCTCCACTAATTAGAAAATTAATGCAGGAAGTCAAATAAATACTAACATTAATCAAATTTTATTATATGTCGACAACAACTACAGACGCTCACTTAAACAAAAATCTTTTTGGTCACCCGGTTGGATTATTTATATTATTTCTTACCGAAATGTGGGAGCGTTTTTCATATTATGGGATGAGAGCATTACTTGTTTTGTATATGACCTCGTCAACATTAGGTGATGATGCAAGAGGTGCAGGTTTAGGGTGGACAAGCCAAGAAGCTTTAGCATTATACGGATGGTATACCATGTTAGTATACATAATGTCAATTCCTGGGGGAATGATTGCGGATAAGGTACTAGGTCAAAAAAAAGCCGTTCTTTTAGGAGCTATCATCCTTTGTCTTGGGCATGGTGTTTTGATCTTGACGGACACTTGGGCCTTTTACACGGGCTTAGGGTTGGTAATAGCGGGAGTGGGGTTGTTGAAGCCTAATATTTCAACGATGGTCGGAGGACTGTACCCACAAGGTGATATTCGACGCGATAAAGGGTTTAGTATTTTCTACATTGGTATTAACACAGGATCATTGTTGGCCACAATGGTGATCGGTTTTGTTGTTGTAAAATGGGGATGGCATGCAGGTTTTGGTTTAGCTGGTATCGCCATGCTTTTAGGTCTTGTTGTTTACATTTGGGGACAAAAATATTTAACCCATGTTGGTAATTTTGAAGCGCAAAAACTAAATGAAGTTGATGAATCTTCTTATGGTCGTCTTTTTGGAGACCTTCTTAAATCTAAAACTCAATTGGTATTTACCGTTATACTTTCTGCTTTATCCTTATTTGGGTGGTATAATTTAGGTTGGGCTTTTGGTTTACTATTTTTATTTCTTACGGTAATAGTAGCCTTGATGATGATGATTTATAAAGAGTTGTCGTCTCAGCAAGATAAAGATCGTTTTGTCGTTCTACTGTTGTCCTTTATAATGGTAATCATTTTCTGGGGTGCGTTTGAACAAGCTGGTGGATTGATGAATTTATATACGGATGCTAAAACAGACAGGATGCTATTGGGTTGGCAAGTTCCTACGGTTATGTTTCAGAGTTTAAACGCAGGATTTATCATACTTTTTGCAACTGGTGTAGCAGGTTTTTGGGCAAAACGTAAACTGAAGGGAAAAGAGGCGTCGTCGATTTTTAAAATGGCCATTGGTATTATAATCATGGGTTTTGGATTTTTATTTATGGTTTTTGCTGCTATGGAATTTGAGAAATCAGGTTCTTCAAGCATGATATGGTTAGTTTTAGCTTATTTATTTCATACCATTGGAGAACTTTGTCTTTCGCCGGTGGCATTATCATTTATTACAAAATTATCACCAGTAAAATATGCTTCCTTAATGATGGGAGTTTATTTTGCGGCGACAGGATTAGGGAACAAAGTGGCGGGTATAATTGGTGAATCTGCCAGTGATCTAGGTGAGTATTCAGTGTTTTTAGGAATTTTGATATTTACTGTTATCGTAGGGGGAATATTTATGATGTTGCTAAAACCATTAAATCGATTAACTCACGGTGCTGAGGATAACGAAAAATAATAGTTTAAAATAGAGTCAACCTAATAGTTAAGTCAAATGAGTCACAATACAACCGACGAATTTTTCAAAAATCCTGTTCTTGGACATCCTGCAGGATTGTTTGTATTGTTTTTTACCGAAATGTGGGAACGATTTTCGTATTATGGAATGCGTGCCTTACTTGTTTTGTTTTTAACATCTTCCCTTGCAAAAGGGGGCTGGGCATGGAGTATTGAAGATGCCATGGGGTTGTATGGAACGTATACTATGTCGGTTTATTTCACTCCCGTAATTGGAGGATTCTTAGCAGATCGTTATTTAGGGTATCGCTGGGCTGTTGTGTTAGGTGCCTTGGCAATGACCTTGGGTCACGCATCGATGGCAGTTGAGACACCTTTATTTTTATATATTGGAATTGGGTTTCTTATTGTTGGGAATGGCTTATTTAAACCTAATATGACGTCCATTATTTCGAACGCCTATCATAATCATCCTGAGAAAAAAGACGGTGCCTATTCAATGTACTATATGGGTGTGAATGCCGGTGCTTTCTTAGGGATTATGTTGTGTGGGTATATTGGTGAAAAAATTTCTTGGAGTTGGGGTTTTGGATTAGCAGGCGTTTTTATGTTGTTCGGAATGCTACAATTCTATTTTACTCAGGACATATTTGGAGATATTGGTTTAAAACCAACTACTGCATCCAAGCAAAAGTCAAAAGAGAAAGCTGCTGCAGAGAGTACTCCTGTAAATGTAGTTAGGGATAGAATTATAGCCGTGTTAATTTTTTCAGTCTTTACAGTGTTCTTCTGGGCTTCGTTCGAACAGGCTGGAGGTTCGATGACTATTTTTGCTGAAAAATTTACCCAAAGAAAGTTATTTGGAAATAGTGCTTCGTTATTCAAGATTGCTGATGCCTTATTGACAATAATACCTTTGATTATTATTACCTATGTTTTGATCAAATTGTTTAAACAAACTTTCAAAAAATATGCTCTAGGGAATATTATTTTGTCTTCTAGTTTCGTCATAATATGGGGTATTGTAATTTGGAAAGTAGATAGAGAGTATGCTGCTGAATCTACAGAAGTTCCAGCAACATGGTTTGGAATTTTGAACTCTTTATTTATTGTTGGTTTTGCTCCGGCCTTTTCAAAATGGTGGGAAAGTAAATATAATATTTCGGGGCCAATGAAATTTGGACTAGGACTTAGCTTGTTAGGATTAGGTTTTGGATTTTTAGCCTACGGAAGTATGGGTATTAACGCCGATTCTGTTGTTAGAGTCAGTATGTTTTGGCTTATTGCTGCTTATTTATTTCATACTTTGGGTGAATTATGTATTTCTCCTGTAGGATTGTCGTATGTTAGTAAATTAGTTCCCGCAGCTTGGATAGGAATTATGTTTGGAGTGTATTACTTATTCATCGGAATGGGGAATAAACTGGCGGGTTCGATGGGCGGAATGATTGAAACAATTACAGCACGGTATAGTTTGAGTACTTTTTTCTTGATTTTTACAATAGTTCCTATTGGAGCGGGTTTAATAATGATACTATTGTCTCCTCTTATGAAAAAGTTAATGCATGGTGTAAAGTAGTTTTAGGGTATTAAAGTAATGGTTAGCAGTTAAAAGATGTAAATATGAAAAAAATAATTTTGCTATTCGTTTTGTTTTTTGCGATGCAGGCAGTTCAGGCACAAGAATTGAAATGGCATACTAATGTTAAAGAGGCTATTGCTATTGGTAATAAAGAGCACAAGCCTTTGATGATGTTCTTTACGGGTAGTGATTGGTGTGGATGGTGCATCAGATTACAAAAAGAAGTGTTATTGACTCCAGAATTTGCAAAATGGGCAGCAGGTAATGTTATTCTTGTGGAGCTAGACTATCCACGAAGAACTCCTCAAGCGCCTGAAGTGAAGCAACAAAATGATGAACTGCAGCAAGCTTTCGGAATACAAGGATTTCCAACAATTTATTTTGCTAATGGTGTAGACACTGCAGGTAAAGTGAATTTTGAGGGTTTGGGTAGTACCGGATATGTTGCTGGTGGTCCCGAAGCTTGGTTGGCTATTGCAAATGGAATTCTTAAAAAAGGATAATTTTCAATTTAGTTTAAAAAATCCCTTTTCACCAATAGCGTGAAAGGGGATTTTTTGCTTTTCACAACTCACTTTCCAATGGTTCTGGATTGTTTTATAATTAGATGCGTCTGCCACTACGATTTGTGGTTTCAATACTTGTAGCATCCGGTCTAAATTTATTTTAGGGGATTGCGTAAGCAGAATAAGGGTAGGATGTAGGTCTTTTGAGTAAGTCCCCGTGCTATCTAAAATCAGAATTCTTTCTTCGTTAAAAAACGCAATATTTTTAATTTGTTCCGTGGCTGTTAAGGCACTGAAATTGGCGGTTAAGTATGATTTAAGAACATTATTGTTTTGCGAGGCTCGCCTAATACTGTCATTCGCATACAGAGTTACCGTAGTGCCATTACGTTCCGTTATCATGGAGTTCCTTTTCAAGTTAAAAATCACCCATTCTTGTTGGTTCTTAATGGTCCACTGGGTATGGATATACGTAACTTGTATAGTAATGATAGCAAGTAACACAATGATTAATTTGTTGAAACTTGGTTTTTTAAACCAAATTATAGTTGCAACGATAAGCAAATAGGAACTCAGAAGTAGATACGTATTTAAAGGGATATCCCGAATTATAAAATTTTCGAAAGAGGCTATCGAATTAATTATCTTGTTCAGATAGTAAATACTCCACTCCAGCGGTTTTGAAAGAAATAAAGGGACGTAATTAAAAGAGGCCAATACCATAACCAAGATACCTAGTGTCATTATATAACTTAGCAACGGTATGACTACGAGGTTCGTGATGAAAAACAAGCCTGGAAACTGATGAAAATAATAAATGCTCAAAGGCATCGTACCAATTTGTGCCGCAAAGGAAACGGTGAGTATTCCCCAAATATATTTTAAGGGCTTGTTTTTTGGGCTCCAAATAGAAGCTAGTAAGGGCTGCAGCCAAATTATGAAAAACAAAGCAATATAACTCAGTTGAAAACCCACATCAAATAAAAAGGACGGTTGAAAAAGCAAAATCAGAAAAACAGACACTAATAACGTATGGTAAACATTGACACTTCTACGCAATTGATATCCGATTGCTACAAACGAAAACATGGTTACTGAACGTACAACTGAGGGTGCAAGGCCTGCGATTAGAGCAAAAGAGGCTAAGGATGACAGAATCAGAATTAACTTGAGGAGAGAGCCTTTTTGTGTGTTGGGAATTGGTTTAAGGATAAAAGTCAAAAACAGCAACAGGAATCCAACATGTAATCCTGAAACAGATAAAATATGTATGGCACCCGCATATTGGTAATCTTGTAAGATATCGGGTGAAAGATCTTGTTTTTGCCCCAAAATTAAAGCTACGGCTACATTTAACTCTTTTTTATGGAAATTGTTCTTCTCTAAGTTTTGAATAATCGTTGTTCGTAATTGAGCGGCATAATACCAGATGTCTTTTTTAAATATGGTACTAATGCTGATCTCATCCATGTCAGCGTATAGCTGGGCATAGATTTGTTTTTTCGAAAGATATTCGCCGTAATCGAATTGGTTGGGGTTGTTAGGAAGTTTGTTTTTATAGAGCACTCCTCTTATGCGTAATAGTGTTCCTGTCTCAAATGCAGGATGCAGGCTGTCTCTATGTATATTTAACAGTATACTTCCAGAGCATGTTCTAGTCCCAATTTGATTTATGATAGCGATATAGCGATCGTTAGTGGTGCTACCTTTTAATTTTTCTCGCACTACCAGAGATAAAAGTTGTGGTTTTGTAAAAACAGTATTATCGTGGCTGTAGTTACTTTGTTGGTAAGAATCAGTATTGGCGATTAGGGTTGCTGCCCCAATCAAAAAGAACAGGAAATAGGTACTTAAACCGAAGTAGTTTGTGTTTTTAAGAATATTTTTTTGTAAAAAATAACAGATAGTAAAAACGAATAAAGCAATAGCTAAAAGTATGAAAAGTAAATGAGTTTCAGGTTTGATGTAAAAGGTGATTAAGATCCCCAATACAAAGCCTATTGTAATTCTCGCTAAAGGAAATTGTAGCACTTTCATTGTACTAAAGTACAGAATTTTAACAATAAAAAACTTGTTTATTTAGGACCGCTAAAAACGGTATTTTCGCTCATTAAAAAGGGAAATATTTTGCGTCTTATTGTAAAATGCGATTCAATTGAACAAAAGTATTTTGATAATAGGGTTCAGTCATAGAAGAGATAATAACCCCTTTTGAAGTGGAGGCGTGGATGAATTTAATATCGTTGTCTTGGATTTTAGTTATGATTCCCACATGATTAATTTTAGACCTTCTATTCGTTTTAAAAAAGATAAGGTCTCCTATCTTTGCTCTTTTCAGATTTTGATCTAACTGAATTCCTATTTTTGATTGTTCATAAGATGTGCGGGGAAGTGCGATATCATAGTGACCAAAAGAGGAGTATACTAATCCGGAACAATCATAACCTGCTTTGGTGGTACCAGCTGTTTTATATTGAACCCCTATATTTTCTGATGCTATGTTTATTATTTTATTAATAATTTGATTTGCACTTTCCTTTTTGTTTTCAGCAGATGAGCTGTTAATCACGGAAGAAGATTTGCAAGAGACAAATAAAGCAATCAGAGACAGTATGTAAAATGATTTTTTCAAATGATTTTGGCTTAGAGAGATTCAGTCACTTTTATTGGTGAATAGTGTTGTTTTAAGGCTGTAATTATCAGTTTAGCTGTTTGTTTACTAGCTCCAGTACCACCCAGTTTTTTTTCTAATACTTCGTATTTTTGCAATAGTTGGGTACGATGGTTGGGTGCTAATATTCTTTGTAATTCTATTTTAATATTCTTGGTATTAAAGTCTTCTTGAATTAGCTCAGTGACTACCTCTTCATCCATAATCAAATTGACAAGGGAAATATATTTTAAGGTAATAATCCGTTTTGCAATTTGGTAAGAAGCCCAACTTCCTTTATAACACACTATCTCTGGAACTTTGAAAAGGGCAGTTTCTAATGTTGCTGTTCCAGAAGTCACTAAAGCTGCTGTTGCTATTTTTAATAAATCATACGTTTTATTAGAAACGAATTTAATATTGCTGTTGGTTATAAAACTTTCGTAAAAAGAAAACTCCTGACTGGGGGCACCTGCAATTACGAATTGGTAATCAGGAAAATCTTCTACAATACTTAACATCACCGCAAGCATTTTGGTTATTTCTTGCTTCCTGCTTCCTGGAAGTAAGGCGATAATAGGTTTATCATCTAACTGATTTTCGGTTTTAAATAGGGAGGAATCTAATATTGGGTGCTTGTGTATTGCATCGATTAGAGGGTGCCCTACAAACTCGACTGGAAAATTATGTTTGTCTTCATAAAATGTTTTTTCAAAGGGTAAAATAACATACATTTTATCCACATCTTTTTTGATGTCAGTGATGCGATTTTCTTTCCAAGCCCATATTTGTGGCGATATGTAATAGTGTGTTGGAATCTTTTTCTCTTTTGCCCATTTTGCAATACGCATATTAAAGCCAGGATAGTCAATAAAAATAATAACATCAGGTTTGAATTCGGCAATGTCATTTTTGCATATTTTAAGGTTACCTAAGATTGTTTTTAAATTAAATAGTACTTCGATGAAACCCATGAAAGCTAATTCTCGATAATGCTTGACCAGAGTTCCGCCAGCTTTTTGCATTAGATCGCCACCCCAAAAGCGAATATTGGCATCAGCATCCTCTTTATATAAAGCATTCATCAAATTAGAACCGTGTAAATCGCCTGATGCCTCTCCGGCTATAATGTAGTATTTCATTTTAAGAATTTGATTAGTTTAAAAAAACTTCTGCCCTCAAAATTAAGTATTGAACTGTCATCAATCAAGAAAATCAGTTGTTATTTTTAAATAAGCAAAGTCAAAAGGATTAGACTAATTGCTGCGATTATTACACCTCCCGCGATAAAATCTTTGTTTAGTTTTAATGAAATAGTAAAGATAACCAAATCTAGAATAGCGCTGAGCATAATTAACGTACGCAAAGAATTGTGGGATTTCATAATTTGAATTCCTATTGTAAATTCATAAGGAGTAAATAGGGTTATGAAAGCATAAACGACTAAAAAAGATCCAATAATACCGAGTAAAAATCCTTTTAACAAATCTGCTTTATTCATTCCATTTCCAAGTGTTGAGTTCCTGTGTGGCATGGTGTGCTGTTAAGTCAAACTGAACGGGAACAACAGAAATGTATCCGTTACCTAGAGCCCATTCATCAGTATCTTCGCCTTTGTCTTGATTTATAAACTCTCCGGCAAGCCAATAGTAATCTCGTCCTTGTGGTGTTTGTCGTTTATCAAATTTTTCTATCCAGCGTGCTTTCGCTTGACGGCATATTTTGATTCCTTTAATGTTGTCCTTTGTTAATTTTGGGAAATTGACATTTAATACGACTCCTTGGGGCAAAAGGTTTTCTAAAACCTCTACGGTGATTTTTCGAATAAAGGGCTTCATTGTTTCAAAATCGGCATTCCATTCATAGTCTAAAAGGGAAAAGCCAATTGCTGGAATTCCTTCAATCCCTGCCTCAACTGCAGCACTCATAGTTCCTGAATAAATAACATTGATGGAAGAGTTAGATCCATGATTAACGCCAGATACGCACAGATCCGGCTTTCTTTTTAGGATTTCATTTACCGCCAATTTAACGCAATCTACCGGGGTGCCGGAGCAGCTATATTCTTCTATAGTATCATTTTCTTTAGAAATTTTGTTTAAATATAAGGTGCTGTTTGTTGTTATGGCATGACCCATACCACTCTGGGGCTTGTCCGGAGCGACTACTAAAACGTCGCCTATTTCTGCCATCACGGCTATTAAGGCTCGGAGTCCGGGAGCTGCAACACCATCGTCGTTGGTTACTAAGATCAAAGGTTTTAATGAATTCATATTTTACTATTTTAAGCTGTGATTAATGCTATTGCACGTCAATGAGGTTTTGCAGATTGATGTGTTTTTGACAAAGAAAACAAAATTAATCAACTTGAAAGATTAAAGGAAAACTAAAAAAGCAATTTTATATCTTTAACAAAAATTTAGCGAGTTCTTGGGATTGTTGGCGTAGTTTTTACCGTACATTAGTTCAAAAATTTGGATGAATACTATTCTTAACTTTATGAAAAGAAATTATAAAATATTACTTGCAGTTGTTCTTGTTTCAGCGACATTATTTGCATTTAAGTTAAAATCAGAGGTTGATTCTAATCCTGATAAAGATAAATTACTTTTAGAATTATTAACTTTTGTACTGGAAAAGGGACACTATAGTCCTGCTGCTATAGACGATTCTTTCTCTAAAGGGCTTTATAAAGACTACGTCGGGGCTTTAGACCCGTCAAAACGATTTTTCTTGCAGTCTGATATTGATGAATTTTCAAAATACGAGACGGAATTAGATGATCAATTGATAAATAAAGATTTAACTTTTTTTAATTTGTCTTATGACCGATTGATGAAAAGAATGGAAGAAAGTAAGGGTATATATGAGGAGATAATGAATGTTCCTTTCGACTATTCAATTGATGAGAGCTTTAACATTGACTACGATAAAGCACCTTATGCAAAAAATACAGCTGAACTTACTGAAAGATGGAGAAAGCAGATTAAATTGTCTGCACTTTCCTCCTTGACTGAGCGTTTGAGAGTTCAAGAAAACAAAAGCAAGGGTGTTGAAGGCGAAAGCGATAAAAATACACAAGATGTCTTAAAATCAGCGAATGAGTTGATGCTTGATAACGGTGAAAAAATGAAAAACGCTGATGCCGTTGATAGTGATAAAACTAAATCGTTTGTAGAGTTAGAAAAAGAAACTCGTGATAGTGCTAAAAAATCATTGGATGAATATTTTGGTTTCATGAATGATTTAGACAGGGATGATTGGTTTTCGGTTTATATTAATTCCATTACTGCCGGTTATGATCCACATACAAATTATTTCGCACCCGAAGAAAAAGAACGCTTTGATGTTAGTATCAGTGGTAAATTAGAAGGTATCGGGGCACGTCTCCAGAAGAAAAATGACTTTACTGAAATATCTGAACTTATTTCGGGAGGTCCGGCTTGGAGAGGAAAACAGCTTGAAGCGGGAGACTTAGTCATGAAAGTAGCGCAAGGAAATGGAGTGCCTGTTGATGTTGTGGGAATGCGATTGGATGATGTGGTCAAAAAAATTAAAGGACCAAAGGGTACTGAAGTTCGTCTTACTGTCAAAAAAGTGGATGGTACAATTAAAGTCATTTCGATAATTAGAGATGTTGTCGAGATTGAAGAAACTTATGCAAAGTCTAGTATTGTCACTAAAAATGGTTTGAAATATGGTGTAATTTATTTGCCTAAGTTTTATATTGACTTTGAAAATAAAGACGGTCGGGATGCTGGTAAAGATATTGCCTTAGAGGTGGAAAGACTCAAGTCAGCAAACGTCGACGGAATTGTACTTGATGTTCGTGATGATGGAGGAGGTTCTTTGTCAACGGTTGTTGATATCGCAGGTCTTTTTATAGAGCAAGGTCCTATCGTGCAAATCAAATCAGCAGGAAGAAAAAAAGAGATTTTGTATGATAGAGATAAAAAAATTGAGTGGTCTGGCCCGCTAGTAATTATGGTCAATAGTTTCTCCGCCTCCGCATCAGAAATCTTGGCCGCAGCAATCCAGGATTACAAAAGAGGTATTATTATTGGTAGTAAGCAAACATATGGTAAAGGAACGGTGCAGAATGTAATCGATTTAAACCAGTTTGTAAGAAGTAGTGATATGGGTGATCTGGGCGCATTGAAAACAACAACTCAAAAGTTTTATAGAATAAATGGTGGCTCAACCCAATTAGAAGGCGTGAGTAGTGATATCGTCATGCCGGACAGATACGCCTATCTAAAAATGGGGGAAAGAGATGTTGATCATGCTATGCCTTGGGATAAAATTGACGCTGCGACTTATACACAGTGGGATAAAACAGCTAATTTTAATAAAGCCATTGCAAATAGTAAAGAGAGAATTGCGCATAATGATCAATTTAAACTAATCGAAGATAATGCTAAATGGATTGACAGTAGAAGTGAGGAAAACACTTACAGTCTAAATATTAAAAAATTCAAAATTGCTCAAAACGCAATCGAAGAGAAGGCTAAAAAATATAAGCCCATTTCGCAGTATAAGAATTTACTAAATTTTTCTTCTTTGCCGTATGAAATACTTGAAACTAGTAAGGACAGTGTTTTAAAAGAAAAAAGAGATAGGTGGCATGAAAGTTTAGCCAAGGATATCTATGTTGAGGAGGCCTTAAATGTTTTGGATGATTTGCAGACTAAAGTTATTTTGAAAAACGCAAATCCGTCCAAAATAAAAAAAGAAAAACTAGCTAAGTCATAAAGTTGGCCTTTTTTCAATGAATAATACAACACAATCATTAACTGTTATTGCGCTCCATAAATTCAAAAAGAATTTTTGGGGTGTTTTCAGTTTTGCGTTCATCGTAATCTTACTTTTAGTTTCTATTTTTGCTTATGTTTTGGCACCTGATAATTCAGAAAATGCAAACCAGATGCATTTATCTATTCATTCAAAGCCGCCTGGTTTTAATGTGAATATGCTATCTATTCCTCTAGAGGAAAGACAAGAAAAGACTTTAGGTAATTATTTTTTAGGCTCCAAAAATAGTGTTACTGAAGTTGCTATTGAAAGTTATACCGTGGTAGGAAACACAATCGTGTATGTTGAATATAATGATGAACCGTCATTAAAGATGGTTAAAGAGACTGATCTTGATTCTTTTGTGGGATATTCCTCAATCATATCTGTAGAAAAAGACTTTATTAAAAGAAGGACTTTTTATCTAGGAACAGATAAATATGGAAGAGATTTGCTTAGTAGGATGCTAATCGGATCTAGAGTTTCTATTTCTATTGGTGTTGTAGCAGTTTTGATTTCACTAATTGTTGGGATTTTTTTTGGTGCAATAGGGGGCTATTTTGGGGGGAAAGTGGATGCGGTGATCATGTGGCTCGTTAATATTATTTGGTCGATACCCACATTGCTTCTCGTTATTGCCATTACATTGGCATTAGGTAAAGGTTTTTGGCAGGTTTTCGTTGCTGTGGGATTAACAATGTGGGTTGAAGTGGCTCGTGTTGTGCGTGGTCAGGTCATTAGCGTGAAGGAAATGCAGTACGTAACCGCTGCTAGAGCTTTAGGTTTTGGAGATTTCCGAATTATTTTTAATCATATTTTGCCCAATATTATGGCGCCTGTTATTGTTATCTCGGCTGCTAATTTTGCATCAGCCATATTAGTGGAAAGCGGTTTGAGCTTTCTGGGTTTAGGTGCACAACCTCCTATACCTAGTTGGGGAAGTATTATCAAGGATCACTACAGTTATATTATACTCGGTAAACCGTACTTGGCTATGGTGCCTGGTGTGGCCATTATGTTGCTGACGTTGGCTTTTATGATGATGGGGAATGCGCTGAGGGATGCTTTAGATGTGAAACAGTAGATTAGTATTATTAAGGAATATTTTTAGAATAAGGCTGTGACGTTTTTTAATAAGCTTGTTGATTATTCTATTGTACAGAATAATTTGAGGTGGCTTATAGTGTAAGAAATTAGCAGTTATATTAATTTTTCAATAGACGGTATCCTTTTCGAATGTTTCGTTTGGATTTTGCGCCTACTGTGGATGCATGAGATTGCTTTACCCAAGTACTTCATGCCGTATTATAATAAATGGAACAAATGCTACAGTGGCATGTGAATTAAAAAAGTGGCGGTTCATGAAATATAATTTTGCTGGCTGCAGGTTCTGAACTGTACAAATGACAACTGCGTTTTTTCCCACTGGTCCATTATAAAAGTTTAGGTGAGGAAACCTAGCTTGCTGCTTCAGGTGGTTTTACAGCATATACCTCTATTAGATTGCATTATTATCCTGAGTTCTCTTCGAGTATAACAAGAGATTGAAATGAAATTTCCGGTA
>JBLIKD010000024.1:0-19067 GCA_047636275.1 Flavobacterium sp.
TAAACTGGCAAAAAGCAACATAAACACTAAAGCAGTTGATTGGTAGTAAAGCTATTTAATAATTGAGTTAACCGATTTACACTAAAAAAGTGCAGTTTTTTAAATTACTGACTAATCATAAAAAAAAAAGCCTAAACTGTTAAAACAAACAGTTTAGGCTTTAAAAAGTGGCCGCGACAGGGTTCGAACCTGCAACCCTCAGAGTCGAAATCTGATATTCTATCCAGTTGAACTACGCAGCCTATAAATTGCTGATTTTGGATTAACAATTGATCATTTAAGATTTGAAACCTGTGGATCTATTATTCAAATTCAGCAGTCAATATATTTTATTTTAAACCAATAGCTTTTTAACGATAGAAGAAATTGTCTTCCCTTCGGCTGTACCGCCAAGTTTTGCTGCTGCTAACCCCATCACCTTGCCCATTGATGCTATGCCACTTGCTCCAGTTTCAACAATAATCTTTGCAATCACAGCTTCTACTTCTACTTCGCTTAATTGGGCAGGTAAGAATTTCTCAATAACTGCAATCTGTGCTAATTCCGGTTCAGCTAAATCCATACGATTTTGCTCTGTAAAAATTTTAGCACTATCCTTACGAGTTTTGACTAATTTTTGAAGCAATTTAATTTCATCTGCTGCAGAGATTTCTTCCTTTGAACCAGAAGCCGTCTGAGCTAAAAGAATTTCAGCTTTAATCGCTCTTAAAGACTCTAAAGCTACTGTATCTTTAGCTCTCATGGCCGTTTTAATCTCGTCCATGATTTGTATTGATAAACTCATTTTTATTTCTATTTTGTTAAGCGATGTCGCTTAGTTTAATTATTAAGTGCCTTATGAGAAACATTATTGTCACCCAGCCTTTACCCCATGGTAGGCAAATGTGAGTAAAAAGTCTTTTATAAAAATTTGTTCTTTTTCTTAAACTTAAAAAGAGACCGCAGTAAAATTTTTAAGTCTAAGAAAAAGGCATTTTTAAGGAAGAGCCTGAAACGACTGCTTAATTTAGCTCGAAAAATAAAATTCCTCCGTTACCTGCGCGAAGATAAAACAAATAACCCGAAAATTAAATTCAATTTTCGGGTTATATCGTTTTAACTCTTAGTAATTAGTCAACATTGTCATGCAAAAACGAATTGTTAGAGCGCAACTGTAAATCATTATTGCTATCTGTTCCAACTGAAATTCTAGAATTTGTATTATCTGACTGTGTATTTGATATCTCGATTCCTAATCTTTTATAGGCAGGCTCTCTTTCATACTCATCAATTTTAGAAACATTATTATGAAACTTGTAATTGAATTCTTTTAGTTTCTTCCTTCTCTCATCAGCTCTAAGCTTCAATGTTTCTTCGATTGTCATATCCATGGGAGAAATTTCCTCTAATCTTGAAGAAGTTGTTGTAGCATCAACTTTTTTCATCGTGATGTTTAGCTCTGGATGAACCATTTCTTGTGGCGCTTTTGCAACTGGTTTAGAACTTTTAAAATCATCCTCAGCCTGCATGTACTCTTCAAGAGAATATTTGATAATACCTTTATCTGCTACTTCTGTAACGGGAACGAATTCGACGGGTTGATTCACCTTGATATCACGTGCCTCATTAGTTAATTCAGCATATACATTATTCTCCTCTACTTTCTGAACTGGCTGTGGCTTGTGTATCGGTAAATCAAAGGAAAAAGCAGTCTGTTCCCGTTTTTCTGTTGCTTTAGGCTGTTGTACTTCTTTTACTTTAGGAGTAGTAAATGTAAAATCAACACCCTTAGCAGGAGATACAATTTCAAAAGAAACATCTAAATTTCTGATAAACTCTGACATCGCCATCAGTTCTTCGTTTCCTGCAACAGGAACTACAGCTTCTGGAATCGCACTATCCTCCATTAAATCAAAAACAACTCTTGCTTCAGAGTCTGAAACGGTTTTCTCTGCATTCAAATCGAATCCTTGTACTGTATTTTGTGATAGATTGTGAACACTTCTTTGCTCATCCTCTAAAGTGTGAATTATTTTTTTTGGCTCTGTGTTTACAATTCCATTTTGTTGTTCTATGTCAAATCCCGTTGCAATGATAGTTACTGCAATGGCATCACCCAATGTTTCGTCTTCACCAACACCCATAATAATATTGGCATTGTGCCCTGCTTCATTTTGAATATGGTCGTTGATTTCCCCTATTTCATCTAAAGTGATTTCGTTAGAACCTGAAACGATGAGCAACAATACGTTTTTAGCACCAGTAATTTTATTATCATTTAGTAAAGGGGAATCTAAAGCTGACACGATCGCTTCTTTCGCTCTGTTTTCACCTTCAGAAACAGCCGATCCCATTATTGCAGTTCCACTATTAGACAAAACTGTTTTAGCATCTCTTAAATCGATGTTTTGAGTATAGTGATGCGTTATTACTTCGGCAATTCCTCTTGAGGCGGTTGCCAAAACTTCATCCGCTTTTGAAAATCCAGCTTTAAAACCAAGATTTCCGTATACTTCTCTTAACTTATTATTGTTAATAACAATTAAAGAGTCTACCTGTTTGCGAAGTTTTTCGATTCCTATTTTAGCCTGTTCTTGACGAACTTTACCTTCAAATAAGAATGGGAGTGTAACAATACCCACGGTAAGAATTTCTCGTTCTTTAGCTAATTGTGCAATTACTGGAGCAGCTCCTGTACCGGTACCACCACCCATCCCTGCAGTGATAAAAACCATCTTAGTATTTCGATCCAACATCTTTTCGATTTCAGCGATGCTTTCAATAGCAGATTGTTGCCCTACGTCAGGATTTGCTCCTGCACCAAGTCCTTCAGTTAAATTCACACCCAACTGAATTTTATTAGGAACTGAACTACTTTGTAATGCCTGAGAATCAGTATTACAAACAATAAAATCCACTCCTTTTATTCCTTGTTTAAACATGTGGTTTATAGCGTTACTGCCGCCTCCACCTACACCAATTACTTTGATTACATTTGATTGATTTTTTGGTAAATCAAATGAAATACTTCCAAATTCTGAGTTGCTCATCATTTTATTTGGTTTTTAATATTAATTATTAATTGTCGTATTTTCTCTCGGGCCAATGCCCTATTCTGCGTTATCTAAAAAATCTTTAATCTTGTCAACATAGCGATCAAAAAAAGTTTTTTTTATCTTGTCGCCTGTAGATTCTAGATTATTTGCTTTACTCGTTGTTTGTACTTCCTCTACTTCTTCCTGCCTTCTCTCATGAATCTCGGCAGCAGGAGCACGATTTACAGCTACTTTTGGCGCAGCTATTTCATCTATTTTAACTGCACTTTGCTTTTGATTCTCGATACCATTCAGCACTAACCCTACTGCTGTAGCATATAATGGACTAGAGAATTCTTCGTCGGAATCGCCAGCTAAATGCTCATTTGGATATCCTATTCTTGTATCCATCCCCGTAATGTATTCGACTAACTGTTTGATGTGTTTCAACTGTGCGCCACCACCAGTGAGAACAATACCTGCAATTAATTTCTTGCGGGGGTCTTCGTGTCCATAGGCTTTGATTTCTGTAAAAACCTGCTCCACGATTTCAACCACACGTGCGTGAATAATTTTTGACAAGTTTTTTAAAGAAATTTCTTTTGGTTCTCTTCCTCTCAGTCCTGGAATAGAAACAATTTCGTTATCTCTATTTTCACCAGGCCAGGCGGAACCAAATTTCACTTTTAATAATTCTGCTTGTTTCTCAATGATCGAACAACCTTCTTTTATATCATCAGAAATCACATTTCCTCCAAAAGGAATGACTGCAGTATGGCGTATGATTCCGTCTTTAAAAATAGCTAAATCCGTAGTTCCTCCACCAATATCAATTAAGGCGACTCCTGCTTCTTTTTCTTCTTGACTCAATACCGCATCCGACGATGCTAATGGTTCTAATGTCAATCCTGACAATTCAATTCCTGAACTTTGGATACATCGTCCTACATTCCTTATGGATGATGCCTGTCCGACAACAACGTGAAAGCTAGACTCTAATCGTCCACCATACATTCCTATAGGCTCTTTAATTTCAGATTGACCATCAATTTTGAATTCTTGAGGTAAAACATGAATAATTTCTTCCCCTGGCAACATGGCCAATTTATTCACTTGGTCTATTAGAAGTTGAATATCATCCCCTCCTATTACCTCTTGCGGATTACTTCTACTAATATAATCCGTGTGTTGAATACTGCGTATGTGCTGACCCGCAATTCCTACTACAACATCTTTTATTTTGTAACCTGAATTATTTTCGGCTTCTTGAATTGCTTGTTGAATCGACTGTATGGTTTGTGTAATATTATTTACCACTCCTCTGGCAACACCTAAACTTTTAGATTTACCAACTCCTAAAATTTCCAACTTACCATATTCATTTTTCTTACCGATCATGGCAACAATTTTTGTTGTCCCAATATCTAGACCTACTGCCACATTTTCTTTTTCCATTATCTATTTATTTAGTGCAAACTACTTGTTTTGTAAATCTGAGGTCTATTTTTTTGTACCGATATAAAGAACTGTCTAAAACTGCTTTTTGAAAAAAGGCCTTATAATCTTTAAACTTTTGCTCCATATCTGTGGTATTTCCAAAATCAATTTGATAATCATAATTCCTGTTGAGCATTTTTAATCTCCCATTGGGCATAATCTCGATAGCGATGATGTTTTTTTTCAAAAAATCATCGTCGTAAATCACACGAAATAACTCGCCATATTCCTCGCTATTTTTTCTATCAATCGCCCCCGACACAAGCGGAACTCTTGCCGTAAAATTACTTGACAACGGCATTATACCACCCTCATAGTCAACGTAAAAAGCACCATATCTATCTAAAACTCGAGCCACAGGTGTCTTTTGTTTGACCACTGCTTTTAGAACGCCATCGATACTTACAAATACATCTGATTTTTCAATCATCTCATTTGAATTTAATTTTCTCTCTAGCCTATTCAAAGCTACCTTATCTTTTTCTATGGTTGATGCATTATCTCTATTTTCTATTAACAATTTATTAACCATCTCTCTTTTCACAAAAAGGGTATTATCTCCCACAAAAACCACAACAGATCTATTGAGTTTTCTGTTTTTATTTCGAGCTGAAGTAAATGAAAACAGAAAAATTAAAACTCCAATTATAACAACTAGTCTTGTATTTGTCCAATTAAATAGTTTCATTTAGCGCTTTTTTTATCGACTCGACTAATTCTCCAATATCTCCTGCCCCAATCGTCACGATTACTTGAGCATTACTATCTAAGATACCTCTTATTACGTTCTCTTTTGAGGTTAACTTCTTATTTTTATGATCTACTTTACCTAATAACCATTCTGATGTAATTCCTTCCATTGGTAATTCGCGAGCAGGGTAAATATCTAACAACAGCAACTCGTCAAATTGGGATAAACTTTTCGCAAAATCGTCAGCAAAATCTTTTGTTCTGCTGAACAAATGGGGCTGAAATAAGGCAAGAACTTTTTTATCGGGATATAATTCTCTAACCGCTTGATAAACTGCATTAATTTCAGTGGGATGATGTGCGTAATCATCTATATACACTAAATCATCTGTTTTTATCTGGTAAGAAAACCGTCTTCTTATCCCTTTGAATGTAGCTAAGGCTATTGCAATAGCATCAGTTGGAGTACCAAAATTTACTGCCATGGCGATAGCCATTAAAGCATTCATTAAATTATGTTTTCCGGGTAATCCAAAACGGAAATCTTTCAAAATTCCATTTGGCGTTTTTACATCAAAAATATAACTCCCGTTATCAATTCTAACGTTTACCGCACTGTACACAGCATCCTCATTTACCGCAACGGTAACTCCTACTAACGGCAATTCCTTAGTTATAAATAATCTGCTTTTATCTTTTACCTTATTTGCGAATTCGACAAATGACTCTTCAATCGCATCACTTGTCCCATAAATATCTAAATGGTCCGCATCCATTGACGTGATGCAAGCAATATTTGGATGCAAATGCAAAAAAGAACGATCAAATTCATCAGCCTCTACCACAGTAACTGTTTTCCCGTCTCCTACCAGATTCGAATTGTAATTTTCTACTATACCCCCTATAAAAGCAGTCACATCTGCACCACTTTCATATAAAATATGACCTAAAATACTAGACGTTGTTGTTTTCCCGTGCGTTCCCGCAACAGCAAAACAAAAAGTATCTTTTGTTATTATCCCTAAGACCTCAGCTCTTTTCTTAATATAATACTCACGTTCTATAAAATAGTTCCATTCTGAATGTATGCCAGGAACAGCAGGAGTAATAATAACCAACGTGTTTTCGACGAAAAAATCTTTGGGAATTAAATCAATTCTGTCGTCAAAATGAATTGCAATACCACTATCTATTAGCTCTTTTGTCAAAGCGGTAGGGGTTTTATCGTAACCAGCAACTTCTTTCCCGATATTTTTAAAATACCGAGCCAAAGCACTCATCCCAATACCACCGATACCGATGAAATAGACGTTCTGTATTTGGTTTAAATTCATATCGATTAATTCCGTATTTATTTGTTTCTAATTAATTTCACAATTTCGTCAGCAATTTGTTTTGTCGCCAAGGGCATTGCTAATTGTTTGATGTTTTCAATTAATTGATTTTGCTTGCCTTCGTCTTTTATTAATGCTTCAAAAACGACGCTAAACTGTGACTCGAGTTCGGATTCTTTCAATAAAAGAGCTCCTTTTTTATCAACAACGGCTTTGGCATTTTTAGTTTGATGGTCTTCAGCCACATTAGGAGAAGGAATAAAAATGACCGGCTTCCCCACAATACTTAATTCTGAGACTGACGACGCTCCCGCTCTGGAGATAATAATATCAGCAGATGCATATACAAAATCCATTCTTTCAATAAAAGCAACAACTTGAACAGTATTGGAATTGTACTTTTTATACTCCTCAAAATATAACTGCCCGCATTGCCATATAATTTGAACATTCTGGCTTTGAATATTTCCTAATTCTTTTTCAATCAACTGATTTACTCTTCTTGCTCCAAGACTTCCGCCAAGAATCACTAGTGTTTTTTTAGTAGCATCTAAATTGAAATATTCCATTGCAGCTGCTCTTTTACTGTCAACATCAATTAAATCCTGACGCACCGGATTTCCCGTTAAAATCATTTTTTCTTTCGGAAAAAACCGCTCTAAATTTTCATAAGCCACACAGATCGCGTCTACTTTTTTACTTAATAATTTATTTGTGATCCCAGGATATGAATTCTGCTCTTGAATTAGGGTTGGAATCCCCATCATGCTGGCCATTTTTAATAATGGTCCACTGGCAAAACCACCTGTTCCTATAACTACATCTGGTTTAAACTCTTTAACTATTTTTTTAGATTCCCATAAACTATCTGCTACTTTTAAAGGAAACATGAAGTTTTGTAAACTTAGCCTCCGTTGTAAACCCGCGATCCATAAACCCTTAATTAGAAAACCTGCTTGCGGTACTTTCTGCATTTCCATCCTATCTTTAGCACCTACAAAAAGAAATTCAGCTTTAGGAAAACGTGATTTTAATTCATTGGCAATGGCAATAGCAGGATAGATATGTCCACCTGTACCTCCACCACTTAATATGAATTTATATTGCCTCATCTCGTTGAATTTTTAATATTATAATTAAGTTTTCTTAAAAAAATTATTTGTTCACAACTGCGTTCATCGGATTTGCTGCTTTATCTACGATAGAATAATCCTCTTCAATTTCCTTCTCTGAATCTAATTCAGCGTCGATTAGTTTTTGAAGTGCTTCCTCTCGTTTAGCAGCAGTCTTATGCTCTTCTTCAATTTCTTCGTCTTTTTTAGTCACACTAATAATAATCCCTAGCGCAAAACAAGTCATCCAAATCGAACTACCTCCACTACTTATCAGCGGCAATGTCTGACCAGTTACCGGCAATAACTCTACCGCCACAGCCATATTAACCATCGCTTGAAAAATCATCGGAAAACCGAGCCCTACGACTACTAACTTTCCAAAGAGCGTATTGGCTTTGTGCGAGGCTACAACAAATCGAAACAAGAGCAATAGATATAAAATAAGAACACCAAAACCGCCTATTAGTCCATATTCTTCAACTATAATGGCATAAATAAAATCAGAGGAAGATTGGGGTAAAAAGTTCTTCTGAACACTTTTACCAGGACCAAGTCCATAAATCTTTCCAGATGCAATAGCAATTTTAGCCTTCTCAATTTGGTAATCATCTTCATCTGGTTTATCCGTGCTGAAATTTACAATTCGACTTTCCCAAGTTGTTACTCTACTAAAAAAGCGAGAATCAGGAAAAGCTTTGGCAACAAGAACGAAAAAAGCAAGAAATAAAATTCCGGAACCGACAATAGCTCCAATATATTTTAATGGATATTTCCCAATAAAAACGAGCATAAGTATCATTGCGAATATCAATGCCGTAGTGGAAAAATTAGCTGGTAAAATTAGAATAAGAGTAATAAACACTGGCAACCAAAGCTCACGTAAAGAAGATTTAAAAGTAATTTCCACTTCTCTAGTTTTGGATAAGTATCGGGCCACAAATATAAATAGCACTACAGATGCCAATGTCGATGTCTGGAATGACATGCCTATAAAAGGCACCTGAATCCATCTACTGGCATTTGCACCTGCAATAACAGTCCCTTTAACCAATGTATACAACAACAGGATCCAAACAACTGGCAATGCCACCTTAGATATTGCTCTAAAATAATGATATGGCACTCTATGTACGCCATAAATAATAAGAAAGCCGATACAGATATGCACTAAATGCTTTACCAAATAACCCAAAGTATTTCCGGTTCCATGCCCTAAATAAGCCAAATTACTACTTGCACTAAAAACAGGCATAAACGAAAACAAGGCTAATAGAGCCACGAATGACCATATTACTTTATCTCCCTTTAAACTGTTTACTAGTTGTTTCATTTGTATTATTAAATATTTAAAAAAAAGTACTGACCTCCCTTATAAATTGTGAACTGCTTGTTTAAATTGGTTCCCTCTATCCTCATAGCTTTCAAACAAATCAAAACTTGCACAGGCAGGTGATAATAAAACAGTATCTCCTTTTTCAGTTAGTCGCTGTGCTATTCTAACGGCGTCATCCATATTCGTAACTTCTAGTACCACATCAACTACATTCCCGAAAGCATCAATTATTTTTTTGTTATCAACTCCAAGACATACGATAGCTTTGACTTTCTCACGTACTAACGACATCAATTCATTGTAATCATTCCCTTTATCAACACCCCCAACAATCCATACTGTTGGCATATTCATACTGTCAAGTGCAAAAAAAGTGGCGTTTACGTTAGTCGCTTTTGAATCATTTATATATTCAACATTTTGAATCTTCAATACTTTCTCAAGACGGTGTTCCACCCCTTGAAAACTAGATAAACTTTCACGGATTGTCGCATTGCGAATTTTCATCAATTTTGCTACAGAGGTTGCTGCCATTGCATTTTTTATATTATGTTTTCCTTCTAATGCAATAGATTCTGTATCCATTAAAAATTCATCTTGATTGATAAGTACTTCCATTTTGTTGTTTTGTATAAATGCCCCTTCGTTGAATGTTTTTGTCAATGAAAAAGGAATTAATTTAGCTTTCGTTTTATTGTTCTTTAGCCATGCTATAATAGCTTCGTCATCTGCGTCATATATGAGGTAGTCATCTTCGGTTTGATTCATTGTGATCCTAAATTTTGCATTGATATAATTTTGATAATTATATTCGTATCGATCTAAATGATCCGGACTTATATTTGTTATTATAGCAATGTGTGGTTTGTAATCCACGATTCCGTCAAGCTGAAAACTACTCAACTCAAGTATGTAAGAATCATAAGTATCATTTGCCACTTGCAAAGCAAAACTCTTTCCAATATTCCCCCCCAATCCAATATTCAATCCTGCCGACTTAAGCAAATGATAAGCCAACATGGTTGTAGTTGTCTTTCCATTGCTTCCGGTCACCCCTATCGTTACTGCTTTTGTGAAAGAGGCCGCAAATTCTATTTCAGAAATCACCGCAATTCCTTTTTCAATCAGCTTCTTTACAATGGGCGCTTTATCTGGAATCCCAGGACTTTTCATAACTACAGTTGCATTGATAATTAAACCTTCTGTATGTCCTTCCTCTTCCCATTCAATGCCGTTATCTACAAGAACTTTTTTATAATTATCTTTAATTTTTCCAAAATCAGATACAAAAACAGCATATCCTTTCTTCCTACCCAAAATGGCAGTACCTACTCCGCTTTCTCCTCCTCCTAAAACAACTAGTCTCATACTACCTTAATTTTAGAGTAATAATCGAAAGTATCGCTAACATGATAGCTACAATCCAAAACCGAGTTACAATTTTACTCTCATGGTACCCCTTCTTTTGATAGTGATGATGCAAAGGCGCCATCAGAAAGATTCTTCGGCCTTCGCCAAAACGTTTTTTGGTATATTTAAAATAACTAACTTGGATTACAACCGATAAATTTTCGACTAAAAAAACACCACACAACAACGGAATTAATAATTCTTTACGAACGGCAATAGCTAGTACTGCAATAATTCCTCCAATGGTTAGGCTTCCAGTATCACCCATAAAAACAGATGCCGGATAGGAATTGTACCAAAGAAAGCCAATTAATGAGCCAACGAACGCGGCTATAAACACTGTCATTTCCCCTGAATTAGGGATATACATTATATTTAAATAATTAGAGAAAATAATATTCCCTGAAACGAAAGTAAAAATCCCCAATGCTAAAACAGAGATTGCTGAGGTACCTGCTGCGAGTCCATCTATTCCGTCTGTTAAATTAGCCCCGTTTGAGACAGCAGTAATAATAAAAATCACTACCGGGATAAAAATGACCCAAGCCCACTTTTCATATCCTTCGCCCGTCCAAGCTAATAATTCAGCATAATCAAATTCATTATTTTTAAAGAAAGGAATAGTGGTAGCTGTCGATTTTTCTTCAACCGGACTAAAGGATACTACATTCTCTGTGGTGACTCTGAAAACATCACCTTTCCCAGTATCTGTTCGCACCGTTACTGCCGGACTGAAATAAAGAACAGCTCCAACAATTAAACCTAATCCCACCTGCCCGAATACTTTAAAAATTCCTTTTAATCCTTGCTTGTCTTTTTTAAATATTTTGATGTAGTCATCTATAAAACCGATTGTTCCCATCCACAAAGTGGTTACGATCAAAAGCACTACATAAATATTTTGCAACTTTGCAAACAACACAACAGGCACCAAAGTAGCGAATATGATAATTAACCCTCCCATAGTTGGCGTACCCGCTTTTTCATTTTGGCCTGCTAATCCAAGTTCGCGAACCGTTTCTCCCACTTGCTGATTTTGCAAAAAACGGATAATTCTTTTTCCATAGATCGTAGACAACAATAGCGATAGCATAAAGGCTAATGCAGATCTAAATGTTATATATTGAAAAACGCCCGTTCCCGGTATATTCAATGTTTTGTCTAGGTATTCAAATAAATAATACAGCATATTTTTTACTATTTATAAAGTTGTTCTAATATCTCTTTTACTATTTTCATATCATCAAAAGCTTGACGTACTCCATTAATTTCTTGATAGGTTTCATGTCCTTTTCCTGCAATTAAAATAATATCATTTGGCTGAGCCAATTGACACGCTGTTTTAATAGCCTGTTTTCTATCCGTTATCGCAAGTATTTTATTATAATTCTCAGCCGCTACACCTTCTTCCATTTCCTTAATGATTGTATCCGGATTCTCGTTTCTTGGATTATCCGAAGTAAGAACTACTTTATCGCTCAATTCAGAGGCAATACGCGCCATAATTGGTCGCTTCGTTTTATCCCTGTTACCCCCGCAGCCCACAACAGTAATTAACTGTTCGTTTTTAGTCCTGATGTCATTAGTCGTTTTCAAAACGTTTTCCAGTGCGTCAGGAGTATGAGCATAATCAACAATCGCCGTAATATTAGTACTCGAAACAATGTATTGGAATCTCCCCGAAACACTTTCCAGTTCAGACAACAAGCGAAGTGTTTCTAAACTATCCATTCCTAGTTCAATGGCAGTACCGTATATTGCCAACGCATTATAAGCATTGAAAGTTCCAATTAGTTTTACCCAAACTTCATTACCTCCAATCTTCAATAATAGTCCCGACAATTGATTTTCAATAATTTGTGCCTTATAATCAGCGTATGACTTTAATGCATAGCTGCGTTTGTTAGCTACCGTATTTTGTAACATTACAGCACCGTTTTTATCATCACTATTTGTTAGTACAAATGCATCTTTGGGAAGATTGTCAAAAAAAGATTTCTTCACATCTCTATATTCGGCAAAAGTCGGATGATAATCCAAATGATCATGAGACAGATTAGTAAACACTCCTCCTACGAAATGCAATGCTTCTGTTCTTTTTTGATGAATCCCGTGAGAGCTTACTTCCATAAAACAATAATTAACCCCTAAATCTATCATTTCAGCTAAATAATGATTTATAGTTATTGAATCAGGCGTAGTATGTGTCGCTTTATATTCGACATCATCAACTAAAATTTTTACCGTCGAAATCAATCCTACTTTAAAGCCCGCTTTCTTGAATAATTGATACAATAAAGAAGCTATTGTAGTTTTCCCATTCGTTCCAGTGATGCCAACCAACTTTAATTTTTCGGATGGATTACCGAAATAATTAGCTCCCATAAAAGCCAATGCTTTATTTGTATCTAAAACCTGTATATATGTGATTCCCTCTTCAAATTTTTCGGGAAATGTATCACAAACAATTACTACTGCTCCTAATTCGACTGCTTTTTGAATATAATTATGTCCGTTTGACACGGAACCACGAATAGCGACAAAAATGTCATTTACTTCAATTTTTCTTGAATCAAACTCGATTTTATGGACGGCAACTTCCATTGAGCCAGAGATGGCTTCGATTGCAACTTTATGTAATATGTCTTTTAGTATAATCACAATAATTCTAATGTTATAGTTGTGTTTTTTATTATATCCTGACCCGCTTGAAGCGATTGTGTCTTCACCTTTCCAATGCCAACCGCTTTTACTTTTACACCTAAATTCTCCAATAAAGCAATCGCATCCATTCCTGGCATCCCTTTAACGTTAGGAATTGACCGCTGTGGCTTTTGTAATTTAGCAAAGTAAGTGTTATAGTTTTTTTCCTGTTTATGGACTTTTCTATCTATATTTTTAATTTCGTTTGTCGATGGAACATCTGTAAAAATCTTTTGTGCAATTCTTTTAAAAACCGGGCCTGCAACATCTGCGCCATAATAATTGTTATTCACCGTACTGGGTTTATGCACCACAACTATACAAGAAAACTTAGGATTATCTGCCGGAAAGTACCCTACGAAAGACGAAGCATAGTATTGACCTGAACCACCATCTTTGCCATAATTAACTTGTGCCGTCCCTGTTTTACCTGCCATCGAGAAGTCCTTTGAGTAGAGTTTTGACCCTGTCCCTCTTTTGACCACATTTTTTAAAACTGCTTTCAATTTCAGCAATGTTTCGGTTGAACATATCTGCGGGTTAATAACTTCTTTTTCCATTTTAACAATGGTTTTGTTCCACTCTTTTATTTCTGATACAAATTGCGGTTTCACCAATACCCCATTATTGGCAACAGCATTATAAAATGCCAAGGTCTGCATTGGCGTTACCGAAACTCCATATCCGAAGGCCATCCAAGGAAGCGAAATATTAGACCAGTTTTTGTCACTTGGTTGCGGAATAAAAGGCCTTCCTTCCCCTTCAAAATCCATATTCAGCTTCTTATTTAATCCATAAGAATTCACATGATTGACGAATTTTGACGGATTATTTTTATAATTTTCATAAACTGCCTGAACCATAACGGTATTTGAGGATAACTCGAACCCTCTAGCCAAAGATATTTTTCCATACCCTCCCTTGTGAGAATCCCTTACTGCCTTTCCTGAATATCTTATCTCCCCGCCATGCGTATCGTAAACCGTACTCGTGTCAGCCACTTTGTCTTCCAAGATAGCCATTAGATCGACTAATTTAAAAGTTGATCCCGGTTCATGGGACTCAGCAACAGCATAATTTGTTGTTTCAAAATAGGTCCCATCATTGGCTTTTCCTAAATTGGCAATTGCCCGTACTTTTCCTGTCTGGGTTTCCATTACCACCACACAACCATGATCCGCCTCATACTCTTGCAATTGTTTTAATAAAGCATGATGTGCAATATCTTGTATATAAACGTCTATAGTCGATATTACATCGTAGCCATCTTGCGGGTCCACTTCATTGACATCGCGAATAGGCTTCCACTGCCCTTTTGCTATTTTTTGCTTAAGAATCTTACCGTCTTTTCCATTTAAATATTTCCTGTACGCCCACTCAATCCCTTTTCCGTCATAAGTACCTGCAGGAGTTTTTCTTTCATACCCTATAGTACGTTCAGCAATTTTGCCTATTGGATGCTCTCTAACTGTTTTTTGTTCGACAATAATACCGCCCTTGTAAGCGCCTAATTTGAACAATGGAAACCTTTTAATTTGTATATAATCAGTATAACTTAAATTCCGCGCAATTAAGTAATATCGATTGTTAGTTGCTCTCGCTCTTCTCAATTCATTCTGATAAAAACTACTTGGCTTGTCCAAAACAACCGCCAGCGAATCAGATAATGCTTGTACATTTTTCTCAAATATTTCTAGTTTGGGCGTTACAGCATCAAAACGTATTTCATAATTAGGAATTGAAGTCGCTAATAAACTACCGTCTGAAGAATATATATTTCCCTTATTTGCAGGGATAACGAAATTCTTAACTGTTCTTTCTTTCGCTAATTTTCTATAATAATCTCCTTCAACCCACTGAATATTAGTTAATTTCACAGCAATAGCAATCGCTACCAAAAAGATACCAAATGCAACTAGATAGACTCTGTATGATATTTGTTTATCTTCTACTGCCATATTTTTTTAAGAAAAGATTTCTCTTTAACTTTTTTTACTTTTATTTTAATTGGTGGAACAGTCGATGGGAAAATTTGCTTTTCCACCATCTTTTCAGAAACAGTCGACTCCATTTTCAATTTCATTAACTGAGAACGCCTGTCAACAAATTCAGAGCGCAACTCTTTTACTTCAGTTGTTAAATTGGCAATTGTAAATACTTTCTGTTCAAAACGTTGTGTATTAGCGATCATGACAATAGCCAAAAGAATAAGAAAAACAATAAAACGCCAATTCTTTACCGCATCGTCGTCGATAAGAAATCTCGCCTTTAGTATGTTATAAACACCATTCTTCATTCTAATTTACTTCTTTTCAGCTATTCTTAATTTTGCGCTTCGAGCTCTATTATTTAATTTAACCTCTTCTTTGTCTGGCACTATCAGCTTTCCAACGGTCCTAAATGGAACCGAGAAATTACCAAAAAAATCACGTTCTGGCTCCCCTTCAAACATACCGTTTTTCATAAATCGTTTTACCAATCTGTCTTCTAAGGAATGATACGAAATCACACTTAATCGCCCTTCAGGCTTTAAAACTTCTAACGACTGCTGTAAAAATTCTTTTAAGACATCCATTTCTTGATTCACTTCAATTCGAATGGCTTGATAGATTTGAGCAAGTATCTTATTCCTTACTCTATCCGGTAAATATCTCGCTAAAACTTCCTTTAATTCATCAGTGGTCTTAATAAGTTGTAGTTCTCTTGCCTCTACAATGGTCCTAGCCAAAACAGGAGCATTTTTCAACTCTCCATAGTCTAAGAACACTCGCTTTAAGTTTGTCTCGTCATATTCATTAACAACCTTATACGCATTGAGTTCATTTTTTTGACTCATTCTCATATCTAATTGGGCATCAAATCGAGTAGAGAAACCTCTGTCTGGAACATCAAATTGATGAGAGGAAACTCCTAAATCTGCCAAAATCCCATCCACACTTTTCAATCCGTAAAAACGCAAAAATCGTTTGATGAATCTAAAATTCTCGTTTATGAGGGTAAAACGCCCGTCGACCAAAGCATTTGCCAAAGCGTCCTCATCCTGATCAAAAGCAAACAGTTTTCCGTTTGGTCCTAACCTACTTAATATTTCTTTTGAATGCCCACCTCCACCGAAGGTTACATCTACATAAACACCATCAGGCTTAATATTTAAACCATCTACTGATGCCTGAAGCAAAACCGGATTATGATATTCCATTGTCGTCGTCATTTATATTTCCCATTACCTCTTCTGCTAATTCTGCAAAATCTACGTCTTCTCCATTTATTGATGTCTCATATAAGTCTTTATCCCAAATTTCAACTATGTTGACAGCGGAAGAAAAAACGACTTCCTTAGCTATACTGCCGTAGGAAATCAGATCTTTAGGAATCAGTAATCTACCTAATGAATCAATATCTACTAGTTTTACACCAGCTGTGAACCTGCGGATAAAATCATTGTTCTTTTTGACAAACCGATTCAGCTTATTAATTTTCGCCATCATGATATCCCATTCTTGCATGGGATACAATTCCAAACAAGGTTGAAAAACAGAACGCTTCAAAACAAAACCGTTTTGAAGAGAAAGCGTCAATTGCTTTTTCAAAGGGGCTGGTAACAGCACTCTTCCTTTAGCATCGACCTTACATTCATATGTTCCAACAATTATATTCAAAAGAACAATTTTAGAATTATATTAGCAAAAATATGAAAAATATCACCACTATCTACCACTATCTACCACTTTGTTAATAAGTTTAATCGCTTTCAAGCGGAACGCCTTAGTTTTAAGACTCGCAGACTGTCAGACTGTTATACACTTCATATGTTCCAACCAAGAATATTAAACTAAAGAAATTTCAAGTCTTTTGTCTTTAAATTTTTAGCGCTAACACCCTTTTATTTACAATAGAAAACACCTTTGAGACACTCGATTTTAACAATCGTCCAAGTCCCAATAAATAAATACAGCCAAAATGTAATTATATGGTCAAAAATCGTTTTCAAAAATTCTTTTTGAAATATTAAATCATATATTTGTGAAAAATGAAACTCCGTATTCAAAAACATGGAAAAAAACTATAAGAAGGAAGGTAAATACAGTTATTATGAAGCTGGAGAAGGAACGCCACTTGTAATCTTACATGGGCTAATGGGAGGATTGAGTAATTTTGATGCTGTAGCTAGTTATTTTTCTGATAAAGGGTACAAAATTGTTATTCCGGATTTACCTATATACACTCAAAATATTTTAAAAACAAACGTAAAAAGTTTTGCTAAATACGTCAAAGACTTTATCACTTTTAAGGGGTTTGATAGAGTGATTCTTTTAGGGAATTCCCTAGGGGGACATATCGCGCTGTACCATACAAAAATGTATCCTGAAAAAGTTGCAGGTCTTGTTATAACTGGGAGCTCTGGGCTATATGAAAGCGCCATGGGAGATAGCTACCCAAAAAGAGGTGATTACGAATACATCAAGAAGAAAGCCGAAGACGTTTTCTACGATCCTGCAATTGCTACACCAGAATTGATTGACGAGGTTTACGCTTCCATCAATGACAGAAGAAAACTAATAAAAACATTAACAATTGCTAAAAGTGCAATTCGTCACAACATGGCAAAAGACCTGCCAAAGATGCATGTGCGAACTTGTATTATCTGGGGTAAAAATGACAAAGTTACACCTCCAGATGTGGCAGAAGAATTTAAACAATTACTACCCAACTCCACTCTATATTGGATTGACAAATGTGGTCACGCAGCAATGATGGAACAACCACAAGAGTTCAATCGTTTGCTTGAAGAATGGCTCATTAAATCCAATCTATAAGCACCTCTCGCACTAAAGAGAGATTTTACACAAAAAAATATGAAAATTAATACCGCTGAATTTGTAATTAGCAACTCCGATGTTAGCAAATGTCCCAAAGATCGTTTGCCAGAATATGCTTTCATAGGCAGATCAAATGTTGGGAAGTCCTCATTAATAAACATGTTGACCAACCAAAAAAAATTAGCCAAAACATCTGGAAGACCAGGAAAAACACAGCTAATTAATCATTTCCTCATAAACAATAATTGGTTTTTAGTCGACTTACCAGGATATGGTTACGCAAAAGTATCAAAAAAGACAAAATCAGTATTTCAGCAGTTCATCACTGATTATTTTGAAACAAGAGAACAATTGGTTTGTGCTTTTGTTCTAATTGATATTCGACACGAAGCCCAAACAATAGACATTGAGTTCATGTCCTACATGGGAGAAAGTGAAATCCCTTTTTGCATTATTTTCACTAAAGCAGACAAGATTAGTAAAGTCAAAATAAATTCTCATATCGCGGCTTACAAGAAAAATATGTTCGCTAACAATTGGGCTGAAATGCCTCAGTATTTTGTGACTTCAGCAACAGAATCATTGGGAAAAGAAGAGGTTCTAAATTATATAGACGAAGTAAACCAGGAGGTCTTTAAAAACAACAGTTCGTTTTAAATAACTACTTCAAATACTAAAATGGCCAGAAGATACATTTAATTAACTGTTATAGTTAGCGTTATTGTATTGCTTTTTATTTCTTTCTTGCAAGAGCAATATTTACATTTTAACTAATACTGAGTATTAAACAGATGCTGCTTTCACAAAAGGAAAATTACTATTGGACCAATAAGATGGTCCAGGTGGTAGGAGTGAAAAGCTCACCAATGCCGCTGCTACTTTTTTTAAAGACAAATTAAATGATCGTTATTTTTTAAGAGATGAAGTTAATGGTTGATTAGTTCCTTCTCAAATTCCTTTAAACCCAAATAAACAAGAGATTATAGAAATAGAAACTAAATTTAATTTCTGTATCAGTATTTCTACTAAAAAGAATAAAAGTGAATTAGGAGTTATCAGTTTGCGTAAAGATGAAAACTCCACAGATTCTAATCATAGCCAAGTAGACCTAGAGATCTATAATTTGCACTTAAACCAAATCATCTATTCGC
>JBLIKD010000025.1:0-18700 GCA_047636275.1 Flavobacterium sp.
AACAATTGGGGCATGAACAACTGGGGTTGGAATGGTAATTACGGCTGGGGAATGAACTTTGGTTTTGGCTTGAATAACTTTGGTTGGAATAATTGGTACGGAAACAATTGGTATGGAAACAATTGGGGGTATGCCAATAACTATAACAATCGCGAGTACTCATACAACTCAAGTAGAAGAGGGTCCTCAAATTCAAATACTGCAGATACAAACAGAAGCTACAATTCAACATCGAGAACATTTTCTAACGACAGAAGCAGCAGCAATTTACGAACTTTTTCGAGAGACAGGAGTGACACTAATAGGAGCTCAAACACTATCGATTTTAGAAGAGGTAGCGATAGAGAAAGAACGAACGACACCTATAATAGAAGTAATACAAATCAAAACGAATCGTATAACTCCCCTAGCAGAACGAGAACCGATACAAATAATTCTAGAAGAGGAAACGCCACTCCAACAAGATCGTATACTCCTGCACCTAGTAGCTCTAGAAACGAAAGCTATTCGCCTAACAGATCGAGTTCTAATAATTCCAGAAATGAAAGCTACTCTCCCAGCAGATCGAGCTCTCCAAGTTCTAATAGCGGCAGATCATCACAAGGAAGCTCAAGACGAGGCAACCGATAACAAAAAATAAGTGTGATATTTTTATATTAAAAACTTTATTCATAAAAAATGAAAAAATATTTATTTGTTTTAATCGTAGGTTTTACGTTTAATGTTTCACAATCGCAAGAAGTTACTGATGCATTACGTTACTCTCAAGACAATTTAAACGGAACAGCCCGTTTTAGAGCTATGGGAGGCGCATTTGGCGCTCTAGGTGGAGACTTATCATCTTTAAATGTTAATCCCGCTGGATCAGCTATTTTTAACAACAATGAAGTCACCATCACCCTAAGTAATAATGACATTAAAAACAATTCAAATTATTTTGGAACAACAACTACTAGAAAAAGCAATTCCTTTGACATAAATCAATCTGGAGGCGTATTTGTTTTTAAGAACCAAAATCCAAGCAGCAATTGGAGAAAGTTCTCAGTAGGCGTAAATTATGAAAACACCAATAATTTTAAAAATTCTATTTTCTCAGCAGGTATAAACCCGAACAATTCTGTTGATGGTTATTTTTTAAGCTATGCTAATGGTATTCCATTAAACACTCTTGAAAACTCAAGCTATGGTAGTTTAAATAGCGGCGCACAGCAGGCTTTTTTAGGATACAACGCTTACGTTATTGACCCTGCTAGTACTGATTCAAATAATACCATGTATAATTCAAATGTACCAGGTGGAGGAAACTATTATCAAGAAAACACGATTATTACTGAAGGCTATAATGGAAAACTTTCTTTCAACGCTGCAACCTCTTACAAGGATAAACTTTATATCGGTATAAACTTAAATTCGCACTTTACTGATTTCAGAAAACAAAGCAGTTTTTATGAAGACAATAACGCTCCTCTAACGCCAGATTACACTATCTCTAAACTGCGTTTCGATAATGACTTATATACTTACGGAACAGGATTTTCTTTTCAAGTAGGTGCAATTGCGAAAGTTACCAATGAAATACGCGTAGGTTTAGCATATGAATCTTCAACATGGTATAACTTAAGCGATGAATTATCTCAAAAACTAGTTACTGTAAGCAGCAATTCAACAGGAAATGACATCAACGATGTTTCAGACCCTAGGTTGACTAATTTTTACGCACCGTACAAGCTAGAAACGCCAAGTAAAGGTACAGGAAGTTTTGCTTATATTTTTGGAAAAAAAGGTCTAATCAGTATAGATTATGCTATTAAAGATTATAGCAAAACTAAATTCAAACCTGAAAGCGACTCTTATTATCAAAGCTTGAACAACTTAATGAACAATACTTTAGACTATACTGGAGAACTACGAATAGGCGCCGAATATAAAATTGAAAAATTAAGTTTAAGAGCAGGATACCGTCTTGAGCAAAGTCCTTACAAGAATAAGACCACTGTAGGTGATTTAACTGGATATTCTGGTGGTCTAGGATATGATTTTGGCTCTACTAAAATAGATTTATCCTATGCTTACGCTGCGCGAGATTCGCAACAAGGATTCTTTACACAAGGACTTACTGATGGAGCGACTATCAATACCATTATAAATACCGTAGCACTAACGTTACTGTTCAAATTGTAATTCACTACTCAAAAACAGTTTATTAAATCGTCTTGTTTCAAATTAAACAAGACGGTTTTTTTAGTCTAAACCGAACCAAAACAGTATTAATTTTTTTGTGGGTATTGAGTTCCGGCACTTCGAGAGCAGCATCACTCAATAAATAAACACTAAAAGAAAGTCAAACAAAGTTCTGTTTGAATAAAAAAACGTAATTTTGCACACCAATTTACAAATCTATGAGAACCAAGTCTTTAAAAAAGAATAAGATCAACGTGATCACTCTAGGGTGCTCCAAAAACATATATGACAGCGAAGTACTAATGGGTCAACTACGTGCCAGTGGAAAGGATGTTGCGCATGAAGCTCCAGCTGCCGAGGAAGGAAATATTATTGTTATTAATACCTGTGGATTTATTGATAATGCAAAAGCAGAATCAGTAAACATGATTTTAGAATATGCAGATAAAAAAGAAAAAGGTTTAGTAGACAAGGTTTTTGTAACCGGATGTTTATCCGAACGTTACAGACCTGATTTAGAGAAAGAAATTCCTAATGTAGATCAATATTTTGGAACGACTGAACTGCCTGCATTATTGAAAGCTCTCGGAGCTGATTATAAGCATGAGTTATTGGGAGAACGATTAACCACTACTCCAAAAAATTATGCCTACCTAAAAATTGCCGAAGGTTGCGACCGACCTTGCAGTTTTTGTGCTATTCCAATTATGCGCGGAAAACACGTATCGCAAACTATTGAGAAATTAGTAAAAGAAGCCGAAGGATTAGCTAGAGATGGTGTAAAAGAGTTAATCTTAATTGCACAAGACTTGACTTATTATGGCCTTGATATTTATAAAAAACGTAATCTTGGCGAATTGCTAGAAGCATTAGTAAAAGTAGAAGGAATCGAATGGATTCGTTTGCACTATGCCTTCCCGACTGGTTTCCCTATGGACGTTTTAGAAATCATGAAACGTGAGCCAAAAATTTGTAATTATATTGATATCCCGTTGCAACATATTTCAGATTCTATCTTGAAATCGATGCGTCGTGGAACTACACAAGAAAAAACGACCAAGTTATTAAGAGATTTCCGTGCAGCGGTTCCAGAGATGGCAATTCGTACAACATTAATCGTAGGATATCCGGGAGAAACACAGGAAGACTTTAACATCTTAAAAGAATGGGTGCAGGAAATGAAATTTGACAGAATGGGGTGTTTTGCTTATTCGCATGAAGAGAATACACATGCCTATCTATTAGAGGACGATGTTCCTGCTGATGTAAAACAAGACCGTGCCAACGAAATAATGGAAATACAATCTCAAATTTCATGGGATTTAAACCAATTAAAATTAGGTCAAACATTCAAATGTATAATCGATAGAAAAGAAGGCGGCCATTTTGTAGGAAGAACAGAATTTGACAGTCCTGATGTAGATAACGAAGTACTGATTGACGCGTCAAAACATTATGTGAAAACTGGAGACTTTGCAATGATAAAAATCATTGAAGCTACTGAATTTGACCTATACGGAGAACCTGTATAGATTTTGCTAAACAATAACCAACATTATTTGCTACCTCTTTTTAAAAAAATGAACATGAAAACAATTCAAATCTTATTCATCTTGGCACTTATGTTATTATCGATCGATACTGTTTCAGCACAATATGGAAATAACGGTTATGGAAACAACGGTTATGGCAACGGAAGAAATAACCAGATGAGCCAAATGCCTCAGGGTCCGAGCCACGATAAACCTAAAGAGATTCCTGTAGAGGTAACTGTTGGAAAAATAATGGAAAAGTTAAAACCACAACTTAACCTAGATGCACTTCAAGAGATTGCCATCTCGAATGTATTCATGGATAGCATGAGATCACAAGGCATCTTATTAAAAGCGGAAACTAGCCAAGAACAAAAAGCAAAAGAAATTGAAGCTCTTTCAGAAACCATGGACAGAAAAATCAATCAATTTTTAAATGAAGATCAAAAAGTTAAGTACAAGGCATTAAACGAGGACCGCGGTAAAAAAAAATCAGGAAGAAATAGGTAATTATTTTTTCAATCAAAAAAAGATCATGTAAAGCATGGAAAAATATTTCTACTATCTAATTTTTCTTGTCCTAGTAACTTCTTGTTCCACCAATCCCTATAAAGCAAGCGAAAAAGAATATGACACTAAACTAAAAACCTTTAAAGAAACAATATCTAATAAAGAGCCCGAGCCACTGCCCATCGTTTCAAAAACGATATTAAATATAGACAACGTTTACACCAAACAATTGTACACCTTTAAGGATACGATGTCCGAAATGGGGTCAACAGTCTTAGATAATGGTATAAATACGAAGTGGATCGGTACTGTAAATTTCAATTTACGCAAACCTAATTTTATTATCATACACCATACAGCTCAGGACTCCTTGCAGCAAACGATTAGAACGTTTACAGTGACTAGAACCCAAGTAAGTTCACATTATGTTATTGCGGATGACGGTAGTGTAATACAGATGTTAAACGACTATCTGCGTGCATGGCATGCCGGAAGAGGTTCATGGGGTAAAGATACAGATATTAACTCATCATCAATAGGAATCGAACTTGACAATAATGGAACAGAAGTTTTCTCTGAAGCACAAATCACTAGCTTAATGGCACTATTAAGTAAATTGAAAAAGGAATACAATATTCCAGTTCAAAATATAATAGGTCATTCAGACATCGCTCCCAGCCGTAAAAACGACCCAAGCGCCCTATTTCCCTGGAGTACATTAGCAGAAAATGGATTTGGTTTGTGGAAAGATGACATTTTAGAAACTGCCCCTCTCGATTTTAATTCTGAACAGGCGTTGCGCATAATTGGATATGACACTCAAAATCTTCCCGCTGCTATTAAAGCATTTAAATTACACTTTATTCAAAAAGAAGTTGATTCCGTTTTAAATCAAAATACAGTTAATACAATTTACTCGATCTACAAAAAACAGTAAATGAATATTATAAACTTTTTCTAAAAACAGTTGTTTGCTAATGCAAAGAGCTGTTTTTTTTTACATAATAATTAATCTTAACCACTGTAATTCCTGCATTAAAAAAACTGCCAACACACCTTGCGGAGCCTTGGCAGTAAAAAAAAAACTATAAATTTAGAATCCGTAAACCATGGCTAAAGCAAACTGGGATGCTGCTTTTGTCGGATTACCCATAGTTGTCTCGAAGATTTCATTGGAACTATTATCTAATCTCAACTCAGGTATAAAAGTTAATCCACCCGCTTTTAAGTTAGCTGATAGTGTTAAGGCGGTTACTGAATCATCTCCAGATCCTTGTTTAAATTTAAAATACTCACCACGTAGGCCTAAACTAAATTTATCGCTAACATCTACGGCTGGGTACAAAGCTAAACCAGTATAGCCTGCTTTACCATCATTTGAGAAATCAGCAGCATTTAAACCCAATTTAATTTTTTCAGAAAGCTGAAAAGAAGCTGTTAAATCAATTATAGTTCCACTAACAGAACCATCCATAAAATTAACGTAAGCACTTATACCTTCAGCAGGTGTAAAAGATAATTGCGCCCCAAATGCATTTAAACCTTTTATTGGATCTGCTTTATAAGAATTCCACGCATCATTAAACGCACCAACCATAATACCCACTTTATCGGAGATTGCATAATTTGCCTTAACTCCAGCATTTTGAAATGGTCCATTAGTGAATAAATAGGACGTGGAATAATGAAAATTAGCAACGGGCGAGATTACCTCGTACCCAATAAAAGTCCCCATGTAACCCGCAGTGAAACTTAATTTATCTGTCGCAGCATAAGTTGCATATAAATTTTGAATGTGGAAACTATTTAAATCCGTTCCGTCACCATTAGGTATCGACTGAAATTGACCTCTTGGACCAAAGGAAATTTCCCCCACAAAAGAAGCTTTGCCTGTTGTTTTTTTCAAAGCAATATCAAGCATCCCTAAAGAAACTGAATTTTGATCAGTTGCGAAACTAGTGCCTATATTTTCTTTCTTAGCAAAGTCGTATTTATAATATACATCTGCAGATCCTGTAATTTCTAACGGAGTATCTTGTGCAGATACTATGTTCCCGGTCAACATTAAAGCTAAAATTAAAATTGCTTTTTTCATAATCATTTTGTTTTGGTTATTAATTATTTGGTAGTTTATTATTATTTTCCTTCGTGGTTTTAACTTTTTGTTGGCACGAATTTATTAACTTTTATTCTACTTCAAGAACTAAGCAAAGACTATTTGATGCGATTTGCAAAAAATTATCGATTACAAAAAATCACTCCTGAAAAACAAGAAATACATATTTTTGAAGATATAATTAGATTATATTCATAATCGTTTTTTAGCAAAAAACTCGCTTTAATTATTTTTTTAAAATAAAATTTAGATAAAAAAGCAGTTTTATTCACTTAAAAACTTCATTAAAATACATACTACCCCTGATTAAATAGGGGTGTTGTGAATTAATTTAATTTAATACATATTGTAAAAAGGAGAATATTTACTGAAAATTAAAACCAAACGCCTTATAAAATTTAGCATATAGCATCTTACCACAAAACGAATCAGAGTCTAATAGAATTTAGAAAACTACGTAATCCTTCTTAAACTAAAACGCATAAATAGATTAACTGTTTAACCATATCCACAAAGACTTTTACGGTCAATAATAATCCTGTAAAACGCAGCCGTTACTTAAAGTAAATTTCCATGCAGGTAAAGAATCAATACTGTATCGTAAGTTACTTTCTATGTAAACACTGTTCTACGTCAGTTATCTTATCATGAATTTAAGTAAATGCTAACATCTCTTTTTCAAGAACTACTATTGATTCAATAGCTAATCCCAAGCTCGATATACAGATGACTCTATTAGGACTACTATCTCCTAACCTGATACTAAAAAAACGACTGAGAATAGAATTAATTCTATTCAACAACCGCTTACTTTATAAATTTAACTGTGTATTCGTACTTTCTTTAAGCTGATTAAAACAGCTCTAATAGAATTACAAATTAATTTTGATTTTCCGGCCTCATAAATTAAAAATATTGTAGAGTATAATCCTATTCCCGTAATTTATATACAATTGCTTTCTATTATCCTGCTGTTTCCTAGTTATGATGGAAATAGTACAGTCATCTCCGTTATTATCCTTGCAAACAAAGGAGTAAATAACATCAGTATCATTTTCTTCCGTCGCCTGATACTCTATAATTTCAAATAGTTGAACAACTTCGGAGAAAATAACAATTCTACTTTTCTGTGTATCCAATGAAACTACGATATTTACTAACTGTAAGTCGGACCATTTAGCCCATTTACCTCTTTCATTTTTCTCTAAAACACTAACACCTGAAGTTTTAAATTTATAATTCTGGCCGAAAGTGTGCTGCAGTCCAACACATAAGAACAGCAACATGATGTATAAGTTAATTTTGGTCATCATTTCGATAATTAAAAATCAATAGCAACTATTTCTTTTCTTGCAGCATTGTAATCTGCCATCATTTCGCAAATGATTTCTTGTGCTGATTTTATTTCCTGTATCAAACTCGCAATTTGACCAATCTCTAATTCACCTTCAATTAAATCACCTTCAAACATCCCTCGTTTGGCCCTTGCTCTACCTAAAAATGTCACTAATTCATCCTTTGTTGGACATTTTTCATATAAAACTTGTAAATCCTGATAGAATTTATTTTTTATTAATCGAACGGGCGCCAATTCCTTTAATGTCAGTTGTGTCCCCCCTTCTTTCGTCTCTAGGATCGTTTTCTTAAAATTAGCATGGGCTGATGATTCCATCGATGCTGCAAACCTACTCCCCACTTGAACACCATCTGCCCCTAATGCCATCGCAGCAAGCATACCACGTCCGTTTGCAATACCACCAGCTGCTATAACAGGAATTTTTATTTGCTCTTTTACCATCGGAATTAAGGTGAAAGTTGTCGTCTCATCCCGACCGTTATGACCGCCAGCTTCAAAACCTTCTGCAACTATCGCGTCAACACCCGCATTTTGTGCTTTTAATGCAAATAGGGTGCTGCTGACCACATGCACTACAGTGATACCATTTTCTTTTAAATAAGGAGTCCACGTTTTTGGATTCCCTGCCGAAGTAAAAACAATTTTAACCCCTTCTTCAACAATAATTTTCATGATTTCTTCAATATTCGGATACAACATAGGAACATTTACTCCAAAAGGCTTAGAAGTTTCTTTTTTACATTCCTGAATATGTTCACGTAATACTTCCGGATACATAGATCCCGCTCCTATCAATCCCAATCCCCCTGCATTACTTACTGCACTTGCAAGCTTATGTCCGCTTACCCAAATCATTCCTGCTTGGATAATAGGATATTTTATATTAAAAAGTTTTGTAATTACATTCATGTAGCAAATTAGATATTATTGTTTTATGATTTTTCCACTTTTCGAAAACGCCTCTGATTCAATTTTATAGATGTAAATCCCATTACTTAATGATTTTAATGAAAAAGTTTCTACTGGGCTACTCACTTGTCGTTCTAAAATTTTTTGACCTAAAACGGTATAAAAAATAACAGTTCCTTTATTAAAACTTTGTGGAAACCGAACCGAAATATTTTCGGAAGTTGGATTTGGATAAGCAACAAAGTAATTTTTATCAAAATCCTTTACCGAAAGGGTTAAAGCCAAGCTGAAGTTCGGAATACCGTAACCATATTGAGCCGTAGGTGCAGTGTACTTGTCTGATGATTGAATAATTAAATCTCTGATTTCTTTATTTGTTTTCGTGGGGAATGCCTGCCAAAAAGAAGCAACCATACCGGCTAGGACAGGCCCAGAAAAAGATGTCCCATTTGCCGTTATTATTGTACCAAATTCATTGGATAAAACTGTAGAGACTCCTTGTGCCATAAGATCCGGTTTTACTCGCTGGTCATAAGATGGTCCTGTGGAACTAAAAGGAGCTCTATCCCCTATTGCATTAACTGCGCCAATAGCTAATACTGAAACTGCATCGGCTGGCGCTCCAATATGAGGATTAAAAGTACTTCCTTCATTGCCTGCAGACGCAACAACGATAATCCCTCTACTAAAGGCGATTTCAGCTCCTCTGGATATAAAAGCTGTAATTCCATCCATATCGCTATAAGTATGATTGTAAGTAGTATTGTCATATTCAAAATACCCCAAGGATGTGTTGATAATATCCACCCCCAAACTATCTGCTTTTTCAGCCGCCTCCACCCACAGTGATTCCTCTACGGGATTCTCACTTCTAATGTCTTCTGTAATAAACAAGTAATAGGAAGCATCTGGAGCTGTCCCTACCAATTTACCTTCCGTGTAGCCTCCCATAGTAGAAAGAACGTTTGTTCCGTGCGAGTCTGAAGTGTATACCTCCGAGTTTCGCAATACAAAATCATAACCTCCCAGAATTCGATTGTTATCTCTCAGCCTTTTAAAAGGCTGTGTCGTATTTACTCCCAAAAACCCTGCATCCATTATAGCTATTATCTTATCAGCTCCAGTGTAATTCTGCTTGTGCAATAAGTCGCCGTGAAGCATCTTAATTTGATTATCCGATGATCCATAATCATAATTAATTTTAGTTTTTCTAATCTTAGCTTGTTCTTTTTGCTCAAACACCTTTGCCGTTTTCCCTACTTGATTCAACGTTTTGTTAGCAAAATCAACTTTATCCACAAAAGTGAATCCTTTTAAAGATTTAATCACCGCTTGGGTTCCTCGTATATGAAGCGCATTCATCCACTTTGATTTTGCCATAACCGTAATTCCAGAAATAGATTTTACCTGGTTTATGTAAGCGGGAGTAATGGGAACATCTTTGAGATCAATCGCTATATTTTGAATTGCTCTTCTATCTAAAGCCCTTTTAGAAAGCATATTTAGAGGCGAATCAAAGTACGACTGCGACTCGGATTTAGCATTGAAATAAACCCATGCATCTTCCTGAGAAAAAGCGACTGAACTAACAGAAAACAATAAGAAAAGCAAAATATTTTTCATGGCCAACTTTTACATTACACAAAACGGTAAACCCCAACAACCAATTCGTAAAATAAAGAGATTTATTGTAATTAATCACAAAAATATAACATTAATCTAAGAAATAACTCCGGAACCAACTAATTCATCTTCTATATACCAGGCAGCAAATTGTCCCTCTGTGATGGCAGATTGATGTTCTTGAAAACACACATACATTCCGTTTTCAAATTGATGCAAAGTAGCTGCTTGCAATGGTTGTCTGTAGCGTATTCTCGCCATGACCTCCATTTGTTCACCGTGACCCAGCGTCATATCATTCCGAATCCAATGTACTTCTGATTTTTCTATAAATAACCCTTTTCTAAACAGGCCAGGATGTTGACTGCTCAAACCGGTATAAATCGTATTAGTCTCTACATTCGTGGCAATGATAAACAACGGATCTTTATTCCCTCCCACATTCAGTCCTTTTCGTTGACCAATAGTGAAATAATGAGCCCCTTGATGCTTCCCTACCACTTTCCCCATATCAGGAGTGTATATTTTTTTATTGGAAGCTAATGACAATAACTCTTCTGGAGACAATCCTTCTTGCTCTTGAATTGCATATATACCATCATTTTTATCAATTTGTATAATTGCCCCTTCTTTTGGCTGTAGTTTTTGTTGTAAAAATTCTGGCAAACGAACCTTACCTATAAAACACAACCCTTGAGAATCCTTTTTTTCAGCTGTTACTAATTCCATTTGAGTAGCTATTTCACGCACTTCAGGTTTAGTCAATTCGCCTATAGGGAATAAAGATTTTGATAATTGTTCTTGTGATAATTGGCAAAGGAAATAAGATTGGTCTTTATTGTTGTCAGCGCCAGCAAGTAATTTATAAACTGTATTACCATTGATTTCGGTTTGACTCTTTCTGCAGTAATGACCTGTCGCTACATAATCTGCTCCTAAGCTCAAAGCGATTTTCATAAAAACATCAAATTTTATTTCGCGATTACACAACACATCTGGGTTTGGAGTTCGTCCTTTCTCATATTCATTGAACATGTAATCAACGATTTTCTCCTTATATTCCTCACTTAAGTCAACTGTTTGAAAAGGAATTCCTAATTTTTCAGCAACCAATAATGCATCATTACTATCTTCTAACCATGGGCAATCATTTGATATGGTAACAGAATCATCATGCCAATTTTTCATAAAAAGACCTATCACTTCATATCCCTGTTGCTGCAACAAATACGCAGCAACGCTTGAATCCACACCTCCAGAAAGTCCTACTACAACTCGCTTCATTTTATACTTTTTATTAATTTTATAAGACTGCAAAGTTACAATGTTTTTATCACAACAACCGTTCAGTGCTACACTTAATTGCCCCCAGACTTCGCTACGGTACCAGGTGTAATCATGTTGATCTCGTTAACTAACTTTCCATTTGTAAAAAATTGCCAAATACCCGATTTCTTCCCGTTTAAAAATAGTCCTTTTGAAACTACGTTGCCTTGCGCATCTTTGAAAGTGGCAAGGCCATTGTATTCATTGTTCTTATAAATTGATTGTTCAAGTATAATTCCATTCTCCGAAAAACTCTTGTAAAGACCATTTTTTATATTATTTTGATAACTAATTTCTTCTGCGATATTTCCGCTTGGATAATAAACAGATCGTAAACCTTCTAACTTGCCATTCTTATAATTTTCTAAAATCATAACGATTTTCGAAGCCTGATGGTAGTATTTCCATTCTCCAGTAAACAACTTATCTATCACCTTACCCTCACTTACCCTGTTTTTTGCCTGATCATAAAAAATAGTGTACGCTGAATTATCTGTAGTATTAAATTCTCTAGTAGCTATTAACGACTTTGCTTTGGTATCATCATAAAAACTAAACACTCCAATTTCTTTTCCATGTTCGAAAGTTCCCTCATACCTCGGTCTTTTGGACTCTGGATAAAATCCTTTCCAGACCCCATTTTTTTTTTCCTTTTCATCGACTTTATTATAATCTGTTTGAGCGATCATAGAGTGAAACGCCAACATTAAGAATAGAACAAAACAAAATTTAGAATCTTTCACCGTACGATATAATTTAAAGCTACTATTAGCAAACAAAATTACAACTTTAATGTCTAAACATTTTCACTATTTATATTATCATACCGACCCCCTACCACTACAAAGAAACACTATTGAAGTCGCTATAAACATTCAGCAAACAGTCTTTTAAATTACTAATTAGCTCCCGATAACGAACAAGTAGCAATAACGCATACCTTCAAAGAGGATAAAATAAGGATACTCCATAACAACTCCTACTAAAATGAATTTAACATTCGTTTCATTTATTTTAACTTTCTAAAAAAAGGAAATCACACTATTAATAGCTATATAGTTGATTTTAAAGGCAATAATAAAAATTATATTGAAAATAAACAAGAATCAACATTTTGAAAAAAAAACATAAAGTTTGCCAATGTTTATCTTTTTTACATAAAATATAAACAAGAATTAAAAAACTATTCCTAGTTTAGTTAAAACAAATAAAAAACAAACATTATGAAAAAGTTATCGAAAACGAAAATTTTCACTCTTGCTGTCTTTCTTGCGATCTTTGCCACCGGTTGTGATAATGATGACGACAACGACTACACACCACCTGCCGATAATACAATCACAGGGATTGCGTCAAGAACTGCCGACCTAAGTATTTTAGTTCAAGCATTGACAAAAGCCGAGTTAGCAGTTACTTTACAAGGAACTGGGCCATTTACTGTGTTCGCACCCACGAATGCAGCATTTACAGCTTTTCTAACAACAGCAGGATACGCCTCGCTGAATGATGTTCCAAAAGCAGCTTTAACACAAATTTTACTGAACCACGTTGTTAGCGGTTCTGTTAAATCAACAGACTTAACAACTACTTATATCAAAACCTTAGCGAAAGGAACTGCGTCAACTACAAACAACTTAAGTATGTTTGTAAATACAGCTGGCGGCCAAGTAATGCTTAATGGTGTTGCAAAAGTCATAACTGCTGACATCATGGCTTCTAACGGTGTCGTACATGTAGTTGATAATGTGATAGGTTTGCCGACGATCGTAACTCATGCTCTTGCAAATCCTAATTTCACTTCTTTAGTTGGTGCTTTAACAGGATCAGATCAACCTGATTTTGTAACCATTTTATCAGGAACAGGACCATTTACCGTATTTGCTCCTACCAATGCTGCTTTTACGGCGTTGAATACGGAGTTAGCACCTGGAGGAATAGCGAGCGTCTCTGCCGCTAATTTGACAAAAGTCTTACAGTACCATGTAGTATCCGGAAACATTCTTGCCGCTACTTTGACCGAAGGTCAAATTGTCACTACTTTAAACACTCAAACCTTTACAGTTCAATTGGCAGGAGGAGCTAAAATTAAGGATGCTAATGATAGAATAGCTACTATTTTTGCAACTGATGTACAATGCTCTAATGGAGTTATTCACGTTTTAAACGACAAAGTACTACTACCTCTATTTTAAAAGACGAAATACTTTAAATTAATGAAAGCTCCCAGATTGGGAGCTTTTTTTATGAAGCACTAATACTGATTTGATTTGATATACGGCTTTTTAAACTTAGGATTACTCGGTAACTTCTTGGATTTAAATTGGGGATATGTCCGATTTCTTGTGTTCTTTTATTGTTTTCTTTAATTTGACTATGTACCGTATCACTACCAATACCATAATTCTAATACAAAGTTAAAAACTCGGATACGGGAAAGAACTTCGAACCCATCAACGGAACTACTGTAACGTCATAGGAAGTAAGGATGTGTTTTCGTTTCCAGTTTACTAGAAACTCAAATTTAAAACCAGCGGCGAAGAGTGCAAAAATTTAATATTATAGTAACTGCGGAGCAAAAATTAAACAACTACCTAATGTATTTTTAACTTACAATACAATTAATATAACATGTGCCACAAAAGCGATCCGATTCTAAATAAACTACTCGCTACTTTTTATATCAACTAAATTTGTATTTTAGTCCAAATCGTTCTAGTATAACACTGATGACCACGTCGATTTGTCAAGATGATATGGTAATGGATATCGCGTAATTGAAACGTGTAGCATATAGAGCCAATATAAAAAATCGTAATTCACTAAAAATAAAAAAGGCTCCCAAATTGGGAGCCTTTTTTAACAAAGAAAATTACTATTTCTTTTTATCTTTTGCTTTTTGAGCCTCAGCTTGTTCCATAACTTCTTGAAGTTTACGTTGGAATTTACCTTGTTTCTTAGGCTCTTTTTTCTTATTCTCTTGAATTTGTGCATGGATCTTATCACTGTCAATAATGTAGTTTTTAATGACAAGCATAATTCCAATTGTAATTGTATTAGATATAAAATAATACAAACTCAACCCAGAAGCGTAACTATTAAAGAAAAATAACATCATTAATGGTGAAACATAAATCATTATTTTCATCATTTTAGCCATGTCCGGCATCCCTTCCTGCGTAGGTCCTGCCATTTGTTGATCACCGGTCGTCATTTTCATATAAAAGAAGATAGCTATTGAGGCCAGAATAGGAAACAAACTAATATGATTACCATATAACGGAACATGAAATGGTAACTCATAAATGGAGTCGAAAGAAGATAAATCATCCGCCCAAAGAAATCCTTTTTGTCTCAAACTTATTGCCGAAGGAAAGAATTGAAATAAAGCATAAAATATCGGTGCTTGCATGAGCCCCGGTATACAACCTGCCATAGGATTCACACCCGCTTTATTATAAAGCTTCATTGTTTCCTGCTGCTTTTTCATCGGGTCTTTACTGAATTGTTCCCCAAGCTCATTGATTTCAGGTCTCAATACTTTCATTTTTGCCTGTGACAAAAATGATTTATAAGTAATAGGCGACATCGCTAATTTAATTAATACAGTAAACAGTATAATAGCCCAACCGTGTTGAATAAACGAAATTAAGAAGCTAAACATCGGTATGAAGGCATGACGGTTAATCCATCCAAAAATACCCCAACCTAAGGCAACGATATCCTCTAAATTTCTGTCATACGTTTTCAACAAATCATAATCTGTCGGCCCGTAGTACCAATTCATTTTTTGATCAATCTCCCCGTTTTTGAACGCTAAAGGGATAACCGATTTAAATTGTTTTGTAAAAATTGTATCTGTTTGCTCATTCTCAACTAAATTATTTGAAAATAATTCCGCTTTAGCGAATGGTACGTCTGTCAATAAAATGGAAGCAAAAAAGTGTTGCTTATAAGCAATATAAGATACGTCATTAACGATATCAGCCTCATCACTACCTAATCCTAGATAATCACTTTTGCCATCCTTATGCTCAAAATAAAGCTCTGAGTACCGATTTTCATAGCTAGTACTCTTCTCATTAGTATACGTTTTCAAATTCCATTCGAGGTTCAATGGCTTAGATGTGTTTAACACTTTACTCAACCCCTTTGATTGAATATCAAAGTCTAACATGTAATCATCTGCCTTCAAAACATACTTGTATTCTAAATACTCATTTGTGCCAGCTTTTAATCGCATGGTAAGCACCTGATCAGACCCAACTTCTGTTAAGTTTGGTTCAAAAAACAAATCTTTAGTGTTTAAAGTACGATTATCACTGGTAATTAACTGAACATTTAATAAAGCATTGCTATCTTTAATTAACTTCACTAATTCTCCAGATCCTTTTTTAAACCTTTGAAAATTTTTCAAAGTAGCTTCAACAATATATCCCCCTTTGTTGGCTATTGTTAGTTTAACTAATTTATTTTCAATAACAGTAGAACTATTCTTAGCTGACGGCAATGTAGCGGAATAAGCAAAACTTCCTAGTTTCTTTTCTAATTGTGCTAATTGCACAGCATCTCCACTGGTAGCGACAGCAACTGTAGCTTCGGCAACCACCTTGTCATTCAATTCTTTAGCTTTAGCTTCCTGAACCACCATCTCTTTTTGTGCCTTCTCAGCAGCAATCACTACAGGATCTGGTTGGTTTTGATACATTATCCAAAGCAATATCCCAAATATCAATACAAAGCCAATTATCGAATTCGAGTCAAATTTCTTCTGTTCCATTATACTAAAAATTATTTATGTTTTATTGATTATCGTTTCCCGATAATCAAAAATTAGATTTCACTATCTTTTTGACGTAGTGAAATTATTTCTTTTTTGCTTTCACGGCAGCGGCCACAAAATTCACAAAAATAGGATGTGGATTTGCAACGGTACTTTTATATTCTGGATGGTATTGCACACCAATAAAAAAAGGATGATCCTCTAATTCCACGATTTCAACCAATCCGGTATCTGGATTCACCCCTGACGCCTTCAAACCTGCCTTTTGTAACGCATCTACGTAAGCACTATTATACTCATAACGGTGACGGTGACGTTCAGAAATTGTCGATTGCCCGTAAATTTTGTAAGCTAGTGAATCTGCCTTAAGATCACATTTCCATGCTCCAAGACGCATTGTTCCACCTTTATCTGTTATGTTCTTTTGTTCTTCCATTAAACTAACAACCGGATGTTCTGTATGCTCATTCATTTCGGTCGAATTGGCATCAGCATACCCTAAAACATTTCTGGAGTATTCGATAACCGCCATTTGCATCCCTAAACATATTCCCAGGAAAGGAACTTTATTTTCACGAGCATAACGTACTGCTGCTATCTTACCTTCAATTCCTCTTTCCCCAAAACCGGGCGCTACAAGAATACCATCAAGGCTTTTTAATTTTTCTTCTACATTTAAAGCATCAATATACTCCGAATGAATTGAAATTATATTTACTTTAGTCTCATTTGAAGCTCCTGCATGAATAAAGGCCTCCAAAATTGATTTATAACAATCCTGCATTTCTACGTACTTCCCAATCAAACCAATAGTTATAGAGTGTTTTGGGTTTTTTATTCTTCGCAAAAAAATATTCCAGTTCTTTAAATCTGGAGCTGCTTTTTTAGGCAGGTCTAATTTCTTTAAAGCGACAATATCGAGGCCTTCCTCTAACATTAAATTAGGCACTTCATAAATAGTGGCTGCATCGATAGACTGAATTACTGCTTCTCTTTTTACATTACAAAACAAGGCTAATTTATTACGGATCTCATCTGAAATTTCATGCTCTGTTCTGCAAACTAAAATGTCAGCTTTAATTCCACTTTCCATTAATGTTTTTACTGAATGCTGTGTCGGTTTTGTTTTTAATTCTCCAGCAGCGGCTAAATAAGGCACTAAGGTTAGATGAATCACGATGGCGTTATGCTCTCCTAAATCCCACACCATTTGACGAACAGACTCTATGTAAGGTAACGATTCGATATCCCCTACTGTTCCGCCAATTTCAGTTATAACAATATCATAATCGCCTGAATTACCAAGCAATTGCATTCTATCTTTTATTTCATTGGTAATATGAGGTACCACTTGCACGGTTTTTCCTAAAAACTCTCCTCTCCTTTCTTTTTCAATAACCGAAAGATAAATTCTCCCTGTTGTAACATTATTTGCTTGAGAAGTGGGAACATTCAAGAAACGTTCGTAGTGCCCTAAATCTAAATCAGTTTCAGCACCATCGTCTGTCACATAACATTCCCCGTGTTCGTATGGATTTAAAGTACCCGGATCAACGTTTAAATAGGGGTCAAACTTTTGGATCGTCGTTCTATACCCTCGTGCTTGTAACAGTTTTGCTAAAGACGCCGCGATTATACCTTTTCCTAAAGAAGAGGTCACACCGCCGGTAACAAAAATATATTTCGTTTGGTTCATGCTGTTGTTGTTTGTATTGTAGTTGTGTCAAAAACTCGGCAAAAATACGATTATAAATTTAGAATATGCTAATTTGAAAATGAGATAATTCAGAAAATTGATAATTGCTTTTCACAAGACTTTTTAATAAAAAAACCTCACTGATCTCTTAAATTAGTGAGGTTTAGGATACCTTTTTTTTATATTTCTAATCAGTTCTTCCAGGCCATTCAATTTTAACTCATATATAAGTTTTAACTGTTCGCCGAGCTCCCCCCTTGGGAAACCTTTATTATTATACCATACTACGTAGTATTCTGGCAAATCAATTAAAAATTTCCCTTCGTACTTGCCAAAGGGCATTTTAGTATGCGCTAATTTTATAAGTTGTTGTTGATTTTTATCCATTAAAAAAAAGTAAAAGTTAGAGATTAGCGGTTGATAGTTGCGAAAACAATACGAAATAGACAAAATTTTGAATTCGTCAAACAAAATATTTCTTCTTATTTTCCCACTCTAACCTCCGTTTTTAATCTCCAACCTATTTAATTATTTACAGTTGAAAAAAATATTGTTTTTTGATTTCAGTATTTAACTTAAGAAAATAGATTAAATAATCGTTGTTTTCCCATTAGCGCATCCGAAATAATTTTACTCCCGAATTTCACTTGTATTATCACGTTCCTAAATT
>JBLIKD010000026.1:0-18205 GCA_047636275.1 Flavobacterium sp.
TAATAGTTTATCGAAATAGTATTCACAGTAAATTGTGGCATTTGCTGTTAGTCTTTTATTAAAGGTTATAATTACTCTTCAAAAAAATATAATTAGTAAAACAATTTCGCCTTGTCACTAACTCCTTCAAAGACTGGTTTTAGAAAATTCCGTTCGTAACTGATGATGCATTTTGTATCGTTAGCATACTTAAATGCTTCAAGACATTTTGGTGTGTTCTGAATTTTGTTCCGATAAATTTCGTAATCTGCCAACGACGGAAAAGAAAAAGAAGCGTATCCTATATTATTTGCTCCTTCGTGAGGCAACAAATAGCCGTGATGTAGTCCACCCATTTCATTTACCAAGTCGATCCAAAGTTTTCCATAATGTTCAAAGTCTGCTATTTTAGTGGGGTCAATTATATATTTTATAAAACAGGTTGTCATAATTGTAATTTGTCAAATTTCTGAAATTTTTTATTTTTTGTTCGTCCGGATAGAATGAGTGCTACCTTTCAAGATTTGATAAAGTGGAGCAATCTCTATTGATATGGATAGTTCGGTTGGGTACATACTATCCTTGTTTCACAATTTCAAATATAGCAATTAATCTTAGGAAAATTATTAATATCTTGATTTTCTGTTATTGGTAGAATCGAGAGATGGAGTTGTTAAGTGTGCTGTTTCGTTTTAAAAAAACAGTACTCTGCCTTCCTCATGTTGCGGTGCTGTGGTTGTCTTTTTTTTTGTTTTAAATTTAACTATCGTTTCAAAATACAGTCAACAAATAACACCGTTAAATTTTTAGTTGTAATTGACAAGATAATTTTAAAAAGGGAGGTAAAGTCAGTAGTCTTCAGCTTAGTTTTATATTAAACAATGAGATATTTTTCTATTGGAACTAATTTTCACTTCTACTATTTTAATAGTCAAATTCCAATTAATCTTGAAGTTGCTTTTAAGAGTTCAATTGCTGGTGAACCTGCAAAACAGTCTTCGCAGCGAGAATACATAAATAAGCAGTCAATAAAATCAGTTAACATATGAAGGAGCAATCCAATTCCTATTATTCTAAAAGGCTTTCGAAAGAAAAGTAAAAGAAGATAAATCAACATAGCGTAATACGTATGTAAAAAGTGGAAATTAATGCTACATCTATTTGTTTCGAAAATTGGTTCAACTAGTAAATGATCTAGATCAATTAGCATGGTAGCTAGCAGAATTAAATATACTTTTTTCCATTCTTTTCTAAAGAAGATAAATGCAATAAAAAATGGAAATCCAAAGTGTAAAAAGTAATGTGTAAATATCTGCATCTATTTCTCAGTATTTTTTTTAGCTTGCATTTAACTAGGTTATCTGTCTTATAAAGTCATACTAATTTTACTCTGAAGACAGAAATGGATTAATAGGTGTGGCAATTAGTATCCTTCTTTCGTTTTGTCAAATGTAATAATTAAACGGATGGCTATATTTCTTTAATATCATTATTAGTGAAAAGAAATTTATTTTGGTAAGTCAGCAATCCTCTTGTTAAAAAAAAGTGTACTATACCTAGTTGAAATAGCGTAGCTATAGATACCTTTTTTGTTGGCTGTTGTCATAGATTTAAGTACTTCTACTGAACATAAAATACAAGGAATAAATGGACTAGTCAATTTCTTGGCAAATTGTGCTTGTAGTTGACGGAATTTGTTTTTAAAAGGGTAAAGTCAGTTGGCTTATAGCAGCTATTTTTTAAGGATACTAAATAGTTTAACCATTGTATGAATTAGGCTGTCTTTTTTTACTACAAATAATATGTGCTTCTGAGCTTTATTATAGCATTAATTTTAGCATGGCCTTCACGGTAATAATTCAATAGGAATTATTGACAGCGACAAGAAAAATAATTTCGAAAATTTCTTTTTTAAAGTTGTAGGTTCTAAATCTTTTAGTTTTACTCTGTTTTTCAAGATTCCATACAAATTCTGAAAAGCAATCGAACTTTCATGGTAGGTGTAGGTCTGTTCCAGTAGGCGTAATAAAAAGGAAGCAGATATGGTCTATCTTTTAGCTCTTTAAATGACACCAGCTTGAAGTGGAACCAAAAGGTAGTTAGTATACTGTTTTATCAATCGTAAATATCTTTTTTTCAGTTAGTTGTAATAATTATATTCCTAATATTCGCTTTTAAGACTAATTTTACCTGTTCCATCCTATAAAATAGGATGCTAGGATTATTTTGCCTAGTTTTGTTTAGGATTAATCTAAAAAAATTAAACAAATGAAACATTTAAGAAAAAGTTTACTCTCCCTCGTCTTAATAATCCCCTTCCTCTTTGGTAGTTGTAGCAAAGATGATGCCCCATCAGTAACGGCTGTCAATTCTAAGGTCTATGACTTAGGAACCGTTGGTACTGCAGGAGTTTCGGGAAAAGCTACCTTTATTGAAAACAGTGATGCCACAGTAAGTATAGAATTAGAATTACTCAATACTCCTCAAGGAGGATCCCATCCTGCGCATATTCACCTGAATAATGCTGCTGATGGTGGAGCTATAGCCTTAACATTGAAGCCAGTTGATGGAACTACGGGAAAAAGTACAACAACATTCAAAACTCTTGACAATGGCAGTGCTATTACATACCAAGCATTACTTGATTTTGACGGATATATAAATGTTCATTTGAGTGCTGACAATTTAGCAACTCTTGTTGCTCAAGGTGATATCGGTCAAAATGACCTTACCGATGTATCTAAAGTATATGCTTTAGGCAGTGTTGCCGTCGCTGGGATAGATGGGACTGCCACTTTTTACAAGCGAGTTAATGGAGAAGCTTTGGCAATAGTAAGACTGAAAAACACTCCGGCTGGTGGATCACATCCTGGACATATTCACATGAATACTGCTGTTCAAGGAGGAGGAATAGCTTTTACTTTTAAGCCAGTGAATGGAGATACAGGTATCAGCACAACGAATGTATCAAAACTTGATGACAATACTACTGTTTTTGGGTATGATCAAGTGGTTTCTTATAATGGGTATATTAATTTTCACAAAAGCGCAACTGAATTAAATGTCTTAGTAGCTCAAGGAGACATTGGTCAAAACGAGTTAACTGGAAAAAAAATGAGCTATGTTTTGGACCAAAAAGATGTTCCGGGTATAAGTGGTACTGTTGAATTAGCTGAGCGAGTTAATCAAACCACATTAGTAACTATTAAGCTTTTAGGTACTCCCCCAGGTGGGAGTCATCCTGCACACATCCATGAAAACAATGTTGCAACAACTGGTAATATCATAGCTGGTTTGAACCCTGTAGATGGAACTACTGGGATTAGTAAAACGCAAGTATCAGCCTTAGTGGGAGGTACTTCAATTACGTACACACAACTTTTAGCTCGTAATGCCTATGTTAATGTGCATTTAAATGATGGTGCTGGTTTGTCTACCATAGTTGCTCAAGGAAATATTGGATCAAGCGTAGGAGTTACAGAAGCAAAAACATACAATGTAACGGCTAATGGTACTTCGTCTTATGTTTTTAACGGCGAAGGGCTTACCAACTCTAATAATCCAAACTTTACCTTCAAAAGAGGAGGTACCTACACTTTTATTATGAATGCTGCAGGGCATCCTTTCTATATAAATACCATTCAAGGTACGGGAACTGCAAATGCATATAATTCTGGAGTTACAAATAATGGAGCTGTAGATAAAACTATAACTTTTACTGTTCCTATGAACGCACCAGGTACGCTGTATTACAACTGTCAGTTTCATGCTTCTATGTTCGGAACGATTACTATTATTAACTAATGGTACTATCGAATATGTAATTATTAGAAAATGGGGAGATGTTTTAACATCTTCCCATTTTTATTTATAGTAGGGAGTGACATGCACTGTTTTGGTATAATGCTCTCGTGTAGTATATGGATTTTGGAGCCGCTGGGGATACATTTTGACAAAGAAGGTTGTGCGCAGTAATTAAATTATCGATGTTACTATTTTGTAGTAAGGAATTAAGGCGATTATCTAGTAGTATACCGTTGTATATGGCATATGACAGCATACTGTTGATTTCTGTACTTAATGCAGCAGTAACCCCTTTTGAAATACTCTTTTGCTGATAACTGTGGCCTTATTATTAAACTTGTCTTTTGATCCTCTTGCCTTTTTAAGGTTTCAGTCATTGTTATTTATTTAAACGGTTTTATGATTCCATTTCTTTGACCAACTCAAAGTGGCATCTATATTTGGAATAGATTCCCAATTAAAATAGATACTTTCTTTTTTAAAATAGAAGAAATAACCTTAATTTTAGTAAAAATTTAAATGCTGTCATTTGCTAATTAAGATCAAAAAACAGGACGCCTACTATAATAACCTTTCATTATAGCTCCGCATTAAAATTCATTTATAAGTAGAAGTGTTTTTAAGTGAGTAAAGTATAATTTTGTTTTAAATAAATCAATACAATTGAAAAATCAATACCTAGAAGAAGCGAAACGAGAACTAATTAACGGACACGCAAAAAAAAGACATCCTTTTCGATATTTTGTCTTGGCTACAAATGAAAATGGCAAACCAAGGCAGCGCACTGTTGTGTTGCGAAAAACATTATTGGACTTAAGCTTGGTGATTTATACAGACAAAAGAACTCAAAAAATAAAAGATATTCAAAATAATTCTGAATTTAGCGCCTTATTTTATGATTCTAAAAAACTATTGCAAATTCGGATCGAAGGGAAAGCCGAATTAATAACAGACAAAGAACAAATTGCCACTTACTGGCACACGGTACAGCAGGCATCTAAAAAAGACTATACCACAAGTATTGCACCTGGTATTCCAATAAAAAATCCTGAGGAGGTGAGTTACAATTCAAATGAAAATTATTTCTGTCCAGTAAAACTCATACCCAATACAATTGAATATTTATCTTTAAATCGTCCTAATCATATAAGGGTTTTGTTCTCTAGAATTGATGCCGATTGGTCTGGCGAATTTTTAGTGCCTTAATTTTTTTAATCTTGGGGCGTAGAACAAATAGTATCTTTTACCCCAACATTAATTATTTGGGTGTTAAAAATAAGGGTTTGAATATGCAAATAAAATCCGCATTATCAGTTAAGTACTATTTTTAAAATTATTTTTTTGTTGCAAGAATTCTTTAATTGTTTTACGTTTTAGAGCAGAATGCCTTCTTTTTCTATTGTACCAAATTTCAATAAACTCAACTAGATCTAGTTCCAACTGTTCTTTAGATCTAGGTTTATTTCTATAAATTTCTTCTGTTTTTAAAGTCTTAAAATAGCGCTCGGCTACAGCATTATCCCAACAATTCCCTTTTCTACTTATGCTTCTTATAATCATTTGATAGGAATCAATCACATTAGTAAACTTTTTGCTGGCGTATTGAACATCTCTGTTAGAATGAAATATCAGCCTTTTTTAGCATTAGTATAAAAAGTCTTGATCGCAAACTGATGCATTTGATTGAGAATCTAAAGTACATCTACAAGCGATTGGACCAAAAGCCAGAAAGAGCGAAAGGGGCTATTTTAAATGCTTTATCAATCTATTTATTTTAAATGATCAATTTCAGTACTGAATTGTAAATAATTATAACCACTTATTAAAACGTCGCCACTAAGCCCCATTTATGTTTAGTCTGTTACTATTTTTTAAAGACGTACTATTTAGACCAGTGGCAATTTTGCAATAGTGGCTAAGTCAGGTTGCCACGAATTTAAATAGCTATTAGGGGAAAGATAGCTCAATTGTTATATGACTACACGATTGAATTTTATACTTTATCAGTATGCATAAGTTCTCGTTAAAGAATACAAGACTGCGCTATCGTAGGTCATAAATACCAGTTGGCAGCTTCATGCTCGGGTAGTGTCGCCTTTAATTGTGCTGGTGAACTGGATTGACCAAACGATTGCTTGGACTATTTTTCGAAAATTACCTCATCGGTTTTTGCTCCCAACTGCGTGAGTGCTTCTGAAATTGCTGTTACAAATTGTGGCGGTCCACAAACATAAAAGTGTTGTTTAAAGTTGTCTATTTTTTCTTTTAGAAAAGTATAATCAATCCTACGGTTTTCGTAACCCTCCTTTTTTTCATCAGTCAGTGTATTAATGAAATTTTTGCCTAGCATATCGTTAAATTCTTTTTTCAGAATTATATCATTTTCGGTTTTATTGGTGAAAATTAGTTTGTTGTTTGCGATTTTGTTTTCAGCTTGTAGTTGCCTAAGAATTGCAATAAACGGGGTAATACCTGCACCTCCTGCAATGAATACTCCTTCGCCTTTATATTCTATTGCGCCCCAAACATCATGGATGATAAGTTCATCACCTTGCTTTAATTTCCCTAATTCTTTTGTAACTCCATCGTTATTGTCATAAATTTTAATTATAAACTCTAGATCGCTATTATCATTTAAACTTGTAAATGTAAATGGTCTTTTTTCGTTATAAAGGTCGGGAGTGTTAATGGACACGTCGGTCGCCTGTCCTGAGACGAATGTATATCCTTCTGGCTTTTGAACTGTAAATCGCATGACATCATGCGTTACCGGTTCAACTGAGACTATCTTTACTACATGTTCTTCCATGATTTTTTTTTTAAGGGTTAGTAGTGGTTACGTCCTGAGCCAAACGTACTTCACCTGAAGTTTTTTCCAAATCTTTATCCAGTTGATACAGCGCATCACCTGTTGCGTTTTCACCACCTGCAAGTGTGATTTTATCCATTAAATAGTTAGCAAGATTTTCTTCTTCTATTTGTTCTTTCACAAACCATTGTAAGAAATTCCAAGTAGCCCAATCTTCTTCGTCAAGTGCCATTTTTACCACTTTATAAATGGAGTTTGTATTGTCTATTTCGTGCTCAAATACTTTTTCAAAACAATTATTTATACTTGTGGGGTCGGGTGCGGGTGCGGGAATAGCACTTACTTCAGCTTGCGCACCTCTATTCAAAATATATTCTAATATTTTCATCATGTGGTTACGCTCCTCTGCTGCATGGCGAAAAAGAAAATTTGCGATACCAGCAAATCCATTGTTATCAGCCCACGCGGCATACGATAAGTAGATTTGAGAAGCATGTGCTTCTTTGGTCATTTGCTCATTCAATGCTTTTGAGAGTTTTTCTGAAAGTCTATTAGTTTTCATCTCGTTTAATTTAGTAGATTGCTTGTTAAAATATCGGATAGTGAATCATTATAATCTTTTAAAGTTTTATTATTGCTTTCTGGTTTATAGCGATTAGGAATCGTGATTAATATTTTATGTAAAAAGCCTAATAACTCATGATACTTTTCGACTACTTCGAAGGTGTTTGGCAGAACCTTATTACGATGCGCCTTTGTGTTTCCATGTATGAATAAAAACTTTCTTCAATATTTTTAAATTAGTATTTAAGTTTATATCTGTCTCAACATAAAAAAATATAAGCTAGCAAGAGATTCTGATTAAGGATTCAGTTTTTTTAACTTTTCAGTTTTTTTTTTCCTTTGTCCTTCTACCGGTGTTTTCATAAAAAATAAAATAGTTCGTCATAGTATTTTTCCAAAAGTGTTCGCTCTTTTTGATTACCCTATACAAGAAATAGTTCTTCTGCTCATTTGTTTTTTGTACCAGTCAGCGGCAAGGTCTATGAGTTAGTGCTTAGTGCGTTTTATTGTTTTTTTATTAGCAAGGCGTTTTTTTTAGTTAATACGGCTCTCTTGTTATTGTCTTTAACAATCAGATTACTGGTACTTATTTCTTACTGATTTTAATAATCTCGTAAGCGTCCTAGTACTGTGGTAAGAGTAGCTTTCATTTTGGCGATGGCTTCAGCTACCGCGCTTTCAACGGTATTTGAATGGCCTGTAACGACTAAAGGTTGCAGTCCTTTTAGCCGCGCTTCGAGCACACATCTTTTATCATTTTCACTATCTCTATCGCTATTTTCATCGCTGAATTTTACTTCGATTCTTGTGATATGCTCACTGTACCTATCGAAAGCATCTGATATAGTAGCCGTTAAGGGTTCTCTCATTTCTTCTGTCCCTAATATATTATTATCTGTATTTAGTAAGATTTTCATTTTTACTGATTTTTAGTAGTTAGAGCTATTATTATTATTATTTACTTGATTTTTAATAACGAAACAGACAGGCAACCGCTGTTTTTGTAGGCATTTTTTCATGCGGAATAATCATTACTTTACCCCCCATTTTTGTTACTAACTCCCCTAAGTCATCTAGCAAATCATCCATTTCAGGATTAGTTAGCTCCCCTTTTTCAATAGTGCCTGTAGCACTTATTATTTTACCTGGAATTTGAAGATCAGCCTCAATTAATAGGGTTTCTACCCTTCCGGCTGCTGCTGCTGCTGCTACTTCGTTTATATTATCACTTCCTGTACCCTTTGATTTTGCTTGATGGTACGCATCACAGATTTTGTCGATACTATCATGATAATAGGGCTCCATAACTTTCCAGGCATGTTTCACTAATTCATCTGCTTCTATCGACTTTGGATTCATATCAATGCCATTCGGAAGCAATGAAAGAATATCACTTACTTTATGAAAAAGATTTTGATGCTCTGGCAATGCAGCCAGTATAAGAGGTAAGCCGGAGGAACCAGAATAGGTATCGTTAATCGTTTTTGCGACGAAGCGAAAAAACTTTTCAGTGTCTATATCTTCTTCAGGTGATTTTCCGCCATGACCGTGATGCATGTCGCCGGTTTGACTTCCTACACCGCCATAAGATGCAACGGTGGTGTGCTTATCCGTTAAATCAGAACCTAATGCTTCATTTATATTTTTTGGAGTATCTGGAGGAAGCGTCAGTTCTGTGAGTGAGTGTCTGTTTCCTTCGTAAATTTGATAATCGTGTAGACTTAAACCCAATACATTGTAACGCTCCACCGACTGCAAATATCTGCGTAGCGGTTTTGTATAAAATCGGTTAGCAACCGCGGTTAATTCTTCCATGGATACCGGTAAACTTATGGTTTTGAACATGTCAATTGTGCCAAGTACAGCCAATCCATCTGATGTATGTCTCCAAAACTCTTCGTCACTTGCAAGTGCTACAAATGGTTCTAGCAGTGTTGTAACCTCTGACTCTGAATGTTTTTGAAGTAGGGATTGTTTCAGGTTTTTTAACAGGTTTTTAAAGAGTATCGGATCTTGAAGATTATCAGGGTGGGTACGGTGCGTGGGCATGTAGAGTGAAATGCAGGTTCCTTCATTGATACTTAACAATTCTAGCATCATATCTTTAGTAAGTAAATTCATATAAATTTGATTTATTAGTGACTAAATAATTATTTATATTGTTTTAATGAGTTTTCAAGGACTTCGTTTTATGTCCATGAAGTTGATTCTTTTTCTTTCTCTGAGGTTAAGAAGAAAAATAGACAAACTATCTAAATTATGGTTACTCTCTATTACGCAACAATCCAGTTATATATTTGGTATTAGGTAACCAAAAAAGCATGATGGCCGTTATTTTACTATCTGATATAACATGTATATCAGTAGTATAAAGTGAGTCCATTCTAAACTGCTAGGAGTAGATAAATCTAACTAATCACATTCTTTAAGTCTGTAATCAAATATAACGATTATTCTAATGTCAATTGATAATATATTGATTTTAAGTAGTTAACATTATCTTAAAACAGAGTTTAGTAGGTTTTCTATTAACTATTTGTACCAATCGCGTAATAAATTGCTACAGTCGCGAAGCTGAACTTATTTTTTTTGATTTGTTTTTTTTAAATTCAAATGGAGTTGTAAAACACAAAATGAGGTCAATAAAAACCACCATTACATCTTTAGGCGTAATGGTGGTTGTAGTTTATAATATAATTTTTAAAAAGGTAAAGTCGGGAAACTTTGTACAGCCGGTATGTACAGTAGTTACTAATTTTAAAGGCCATATAAACGAAGCAATCACTCTTGCTGTATATATGTAATTAATTTCTCATGCCCTCTTTTCAAGCTCATAACATCTCGTTTAAAAAAACTACATTACTATTGTGTCTCAATACTTGCGGTTGGGTTGTCTTGAGTACGTTAGGACGACCGAACAAATCATCACATGATGCTGCTTACTGGCTTTTATTAGATTTTATCGAGGTCTCTAACTGTAAATTCGTTCTCAGTGTTCCCCGTGTTCACAGTTGTATTGGGCTCAAAAAGAAGAACCTTGACTTCTCCAACAGCAATTGGCCTATGGTTGGTTTTTCTTGGAATAACTACAAACTCTCCAGCGTTTATCTCTACGGTCTTATGCTCTAACTGCATCAGTAACTTTCCTTCAATCACGAGAAACATTTCGTCTTCATTCTCATGCTGGTGCATTATAAATTCATCTTTAAATTTCGCTAGTTTTACATGTTGTCCATTTAACTCAGCGACTATTTTAGGACTCCAATAATCAGTAAACGAGTCAAACTTATCTTTTAGATTCACCGTTTTTATTTCCATTGCTTTTATTTATTTAGTTGGTAGCTCTAGTGTAAATGTAATAGTTCCTTTTTTAAGGACAAAACTGCTATGTGATTCTACAAGAAATTTAAGTCAAATCGAAACATAAGGGAACGGAGCTTGTAAATACTGCGATATTGGCTTAGTGAAATCATCCCCAAAAGCATCCATATTCATCTTTTTCAATGAGTTGAATAAAATCCAACAAGTTTCTCAGGATTGGTTGAGGTTTATAGGAATGCCATTTTAAATCTGCGCGTTGCCAATACACTTTCCAGTGATCGTTCTTTTTTACAAATGTGGCTTTAGCAACTTTGTTTTCAGTTTTCTTTTTTGGATCGATCCAATCCGGTCTAACTTCAAAAATGATGACGCTTTGCTTTTCAATTCGATACCCAATATCAAGTTCAGCCCTAATTTCTTCGCTAGGACGAATGTAAGATAAATAATTTTCAATCTCTTCTATCTCAATACTAGTAATTCCATTTTTCATCGTTGGTGTTTTTTTTAGTGTTTTTTTAGCTGCAGCGTTCGTCTTTAAACTTGTAAATGCGCTATTTCGTACTTAAAGTCATTGCGATTAACGAAGTAAAATCAATTGGTTAGATCATGCAGTGTTCTTCAATTGATGCGCAAAATGATTGAATACATCTTCGAGCTATACTATTGGGTTCGTCCAGCTGGTTGAATTGTACAAAGTGTTCTTACAGTGAAGACTTTGGACCAAAATCAGCTTGCCCACTTTCAAGTAAGTATTGCCGTGTAGTAAAGAAACTTGTTTTTCCAACCCCGGGAACACCTGAAATCAGAAAAAAAACTTCTTACGTCTCTGATTCAATTACCGTACGAAAGTCAACTTGTTCTAATTACTGTCCCATTAATAGCTCCACCTCTGATTTTAAAACTTTTAAAGGCTTAGTGTCATATGGACTCTCTTTAAGTCCTGTTTTATTCCATAAATTTTTAGGGTCATGCACAAAATATTACCTAGTTTGTTTGGTTCAGGTCGTCGATAACTCGTTTGTATTTGAAATAGATCTTCCGCAGCAATGAGTTTAGAAGATTTTTTTGTCACTTTATTTACTTCTCAAATATAATAAGTAATCTTGAAAAACAATCGTTTTCTTAAATTACACGTAACGATAACGCGAAGTTTTATCACATTCACAATTTATAGAAAACAGAAAGATACTGGTAAGCAGTTACTGCGTGAAGGATGGCAGTGGAGCTCTTTATGGTTTTGCCAGCCACGGGCAAAACGATAAAAGCGCGAACGAACAGCCTGGCCTTGTTGCATTATAAACTTGTCGCCACCACTAGTTATACTGCAACAAGTACACGCCCAAAACAGACAAAACAGCTTGATTTTCAGCTGCATAATTCACTGAAATTCAAGCAGGAAGGTTCAGGTATAAAAAACTTGGATGGCTTACAAAAATTCATTAATTTTGCAGTCTGAATTTATAATGTAAAGTAAAGACGAGATGGATATCAAAAGAGTAGCATTAGACGCTGTAAACGAGACGATTGTAATAACAGTGGTTCACATGGATTACAAAGGTCAAGTACAAAAAAGAATAAACGAAAAAATGCCTTTGGCTACCGTTAAAGGATTTAGAAAAGGGGCTGTGCCTAAGGATCTTGTTGCAAAACAATACGGTAAAGCGATAAAAGTAGAAGAAGTTACTAAGGTAGTGGATTTAGCTTTAGAACGTTTTTTACAATCAGAAAGATTAAACCTTTTAGGGACTCCGCTTCCTAAAGTGAACGAGCACTTTGCTTGGGATGCTGAAGAATTAGTTTTTGAATATGAAATTGGATTAGTTCCGGATTTTGTATTGGACTTAGAAGCTAAAAATGACATCGTGAAGTATGTGGTTACTGCTGACGCTAAATTAATTGATGGTCAAGTAGAACGCATCCAAAAACAATTTGGTACAGCAGTTCCTCAAGATGAGGTTGTAGCCGGTGCAGATTTAACAGGAACGTTTACAAACGAAGAAAAAGAAATCAACAACGCAACAACAATCTCTTTGGATATTTTCAAAGACAAAGCGACTGCTGATAAATTCATCGGCAAAAAAGTGGGTGATGTTGTGACTGTAAATACTAAAGATCTATTTGAAGATGCACATCAATTGATGGAGTTTTTGAAAGTAGATCATGATGAAGTTCATACATTAGAGGTTGATGTAGATTTCACTATCGAAGCGATTAACACAACAGAATTGGCTGAATTGAACCAAGAGTTGTTTGACAAGCTTTTTGGAGAAGGGGCAGTAGCTTCTATTGACGAATTGAAAGCGAAGATCAAAGAAGATGCTGAAACTCAATTTGCAACACAAGCAGACCAAAAATTATTAGGAGATGTTACTGAGTTTTTAATCGAAAGCACAAAATTTGATTTACCTACAGAATTTCTTAAAAAATGGTTGCAAACTGTAGGAGAGAAAAAACTATCTCCTGAAGAAGCAGAAACCGAATATGTACGTTCTGAAAAAGGATTGCGTTTTCAATTGATTGAAGGTAGAGCAATGGCTCAAAGTGACATCAAAATCAATTTTGAAGACTTGAAAGCGTTTACTACAAAAAATATCAGAACACAAATGGCACAATACGGGCAAACAAATCCTACTGACGAAGAAGTTCAAGGAATCGTAGCGCGTGTTTTGTCAAACCAAGACGAAGTAAAAAAATTATCAGATCAAGTGGTAGCGGAGAAATTGTTAGAATTGTTTAAAGAAAAAGCAAATCCAACAACTAAAGAAGTTACTTATGACGAATTTATTGCTATGTCTTACGGAGAATAAATTCTAAAAAATTGATTATATTTGAGCGTCAAAAGAAAATTCTTTTTGGCGCTCTTTTATTTTAATTAATTTAAGGAGCTAATCCAGCTATTCGTTACAAGTTTTTCTAGTGCTACCTTTTTTGTAAGGCAAAAAAAGAGCTCCCGCGGGTCGCTTTTTTTTACCAACAAAAAATAGTCAGCCCCTTCAAAAAGCTTTTACTTTTATCTGGGCTAAAAATAAGACATATTGGCATCATTTGCAAAGAGGTATGACCTTTGCACTAGATAGAATCAAGAGATAACATAAAACTTAGAATAGAGAAAATATGAACTACGGTAAAGAATTTAAAAAGTTTGCTACAAAAGACCAGGGAGTAAATGCAATGTATTACGATAAAATCGTAGCAGCAATGAATCCCACTAATATGACTCCTTACATCATCGAAGAACGTCAATTGAATATTTCACAATTAGATGTTTTTTCAAGGTTGATGATGGACAGAATCATCTTCCTAGGTACGGGAATTGATGATCAAATTGCAAATATTGTTCAAGCACAATTACTATTCTTAGAAAGCGCTGATGCTTCAAAAGACATTCAGATTTATTTGAATTCTCCAGGAGGAAGTGTTTATGCAGGATTAGGAATTTATGACACGATGCAATACATCAAGCCAGACGTTGCTACGATTTGTACAGGAATGGCAGCTTCTATGGGAGCGGTATTGTTGTGTGCAGGTGCGCCAGGGAAACGTTCTGCTTTGCCACATTCAAGAGTAATGATTCACCAACCATCAGGAGGAGCTCAAGGAGTTGCGACTGACATGGAAATCAACTTGCGTGAAATGTTGAAACTAAAAGATGAATTGTATAAAATTATCTCTCAGCACTCAGGACAAACTTTTGATAAAGTGCACAAAGATAGCGAGCGTGATTATTGGATGATTTCTGAAGAAGCAAAGGAATACGGAATGATTGACGAAGTGTTGAGAAGAAGTTAAATAAAAGTTAGATTTTAGAAGATAGAGTTACGAATAGTAGCGATAACTTCTAACCTCCAACTTCTAACATAAAAGTATGGCGAAAGAAAAATTAGAATGCTCATTTTGCGGAAGAAAAAAACCAGACACTAGTTTATTGATTGCTGGAATTGATGCGCATATCTGCGATAAATGTATTGAGCAAGCACATGGAATTGTTTTAGAAGAATTGAAATCAACGGGAAGTTCAAAATTAGCTAGTGATCTTATTTTAAAGAAACCAAAAGAAATTAGAGCGTTTCTAGATCAATATGTAATAGGACAGGACCAAACTAAAAAAGTAATGTCAGTTGCGGTTTATAATCATTACAAGCGTTTGATGCAGCAGCAAATGGACGATGAAGTAGAGATTGAAAAAAGTAACATCATTATGGTGGGACAAACTGGAACAGGGAAGACATTAGTAGCTAAAACTATTGCTAAAATGCTTGACGTTCCTTTAGCTATCGTTGATGCAACTGTATTAACAGAGGCTGGTTATGTTGGTGAAGACGTAGAGAGTATCTTGACACGTCTGCTGCAGGCAGCTGATTATGATGTTGCCAAAGCCGAAAGAGGAATCGTTTTTATTGATGAAATAGACAAAATCGCCCGTAAGAGCGATAATCCATCTATCACACGGGATGTTTCTGGAGAAGGAGTACAACAGGCTTTATTGAAATTGCTAGAAGGAACAGTTGTTAATGTACCACCGAAGGGAGGTCGCAAGCACCCAGACCAAAAGTTTGTTGAGGTAAATACACAAAACATCTTGTTTATCGCCGGTGGTGCTTTTGACGGAATCGAAAGAATTATTTCTAAAAGATTAAATCGTCAGGCAGTAGGATATTCTACATCAAAAAATGTGGATAATATTGACAAAGAGAATTTATTGCAATACATCATTCCCAAAGACATCAAAGATTTTGGATTAATCCCTGAGATTATTGGTCGTTTACCGGTATTGACACACATGGATCCTTTAGACAGAGAAACTCTTCGTGCGATATTAACTCAGCCTAAAAATGCATTAATCAAACAATATGAAAAGTTGTTTTTAATGGATGAAGTTGAGTTTTCAATCACTGATGAAGCATTGGATTTTATTGTGGGTAAAGCATTAGAGTACAAATTAGGAGCTCGTGGATTGCGTTCTTTATGTGAGGCGGTCTTAACAGATGCCATGTATGAATTACCAAGTTCAGAAAATAAAACACTAGAAATTGACGAAGCTTATGCAAATGAAGCTTTAAATAAGAATTTATTGAAGCGATTAGAAATTGCTTCTTAAATTTTTAAGATTATAAATATAAATTCCCATCTCTTTTGAAAAAGACGATGGGAATTTTTGTTTAGATTGGGTAGATGAGTAAAATAAAACCTTTGAATTAACTCATTATAAATTTTATCGTCTTTATAAAAAATGAGATACAACGAATATTCAAGCCGTTAAAATAGAGTGATTTGAGATGCTTTTGTAAGACTAAAATCAGGCGTATTTACTGGTATCAAAAAAAAATATTAAATGCTGATAGCGAAGTAAATCTTATGACTATCATAAAGCTATTGGCAAAAAGCCAAAAATAATATCTAAATGGAGAAGGCTTAAGTTATGAAAGCATTTTGAACGAAGTATTTTTCTAAAGTAAAATAATTTGGATACCAATTTTCAAAAAATCTTATAATGAAATTGGGCAGTTTTTAACGGTTTGCTGGAATGTCAAAATAACTCAAGCTTTTAAACTGCAGTAAGGCAAACTAGGTGCATAATAAAAAATAATTCGCGTTTAAAAGGCATTATTCATTCAGAAAGAAGTTCTTTCAAGAGTTAAAATCGAATGAAATTGTGGTTCTTTTATTTTTAAATAACATTCAAAATCCTCAAAGTTTAGATAAGAAAGTAAAGTAATCCTCTGTTGGGATATAAAAAAAGAGTATTTCGGATAACTCACATTGACTATAGTTTTACTGAAGTATTGAAAAATTGCTTCATAAAAATTACAGATTTCTCAAAAACAACAGTCCGTTCATTCAATTGAATGGTTTTTTTTATGGGTAAATTGAACTATTTGTTATTGTTTGAAAAAACAAAAGAGTTTCTTTTTTATAAACAAATAGATTACCGATTTTTGTTCACATTAAATCAACAGTAAGACAAAATGATAGCAGAAGATAAAGAGATTATTTTATTAAAAGTTTCCGGTCAGGACAAGCCAGGGGTAACCGCCGGTTTGACTTCCATATTGGCTAACTATGATGCCATTGTTTTAGATATTGGGCAAGCTGATATCCATGATACATTGTCTCTAGGTATTTTGTTTGAAATACAATCGGGTTCCACTTCAGGACCTGTTTTAAAAGATTTATTGTTTAAAGCCTATGAGCTCGGTATCCAAGTTAAGTTTATTCCGATTTCTATCGCCGATTACGAAATTTGGGTAAAGACGCAACACAAGCGGCGCTATATTATAAATATTCTTGGAGAAACATTGACGGCGGTACAATTGTCTGCCGTGGCTCAAATAATGTCTGACCAAAATTTAAATATCTATGCCATCAAAAGATTGACCGGTAGGGTTTCAGTTGTTGAAAGAGAGGAATTCCCCCGTTCTTGCGTACAATTATCCGTGGCGGGCATTATTGTGGATAAAAGCTTGATGACCGCCAGTTTTATGGAGATTTCTAGAACTTTGAATGTGGACATCTCTTTCCAGGAAGACAATATGTACAGAAGAAACAGACGTTTGGTATGTTTCGACATGGATTCTACCTTAATTCAGACGGAAGTGATTGATGAATTGGCTGATCGGGCGGGCGTGGGAGAGCAGGTCAGAGCGATCACGGAATCGGCCATGAATGGTGAAATAGATTTTAGCGAGAGCTTCAAACAACGGATGGCTTTACTCGAAGGTTTGAGTGAAGATGTGCTGAAAACGGTTGCCGAAAATCTACCCATCACGCAAGGGGCGCATCGCCTGATGAAGGCCCTGAAATATTACGGATTCAAGACCGCTATTTTGTCGGGAGGGTTCACCTACTTTGGGAAGTATTTACAAAAAGAATTGGGGATCGATTACGTTCACGCTAATGAATTGGAAATCATAAATGGTAAATTGACTGGTAAATATTTGGGCGATATTGTTGACGGTCCAAAGAAAGCCGAGTACCTGAAAGCCATTGCCGAAAAAGAAGGCTTACACATCAACCAAACTATTGCTGTTGGCGATGGAGCTAATGATTTACCTATGCTGAACTTAGCAGGTTTGGGAATTGCTTTTCATGCTAAACCAACGGTGAAAGAAAATGCTTCCTCGTCGATTTCCAGTCTTGGCCTAGACGGGGTTTTGTACCTTTTAGGCTATCACGATAGGCATATTGATATGATGGAGGATTAATTGCCATAAACACTATTAAAAGCCATGGTTCTTCCTGAATCAAGGCTTTTTTTAACCCAGCTAATAACTACCGTAAAAACTTGTCGTTTCCAGTAATTCTTTATGGCTTCCAGTACTTGTAATCGTTTTTTTTCTGAGACATAAATGGTATCTGCTATTTTATTTAGGGTGTTCAAGCGAAACGAAAACAAGTTGGTACGGATTGAATTTGCCTATACGCTCTCGTATCATTTTAGTACATGCGCGCATTGGCTATTAACATAGATAAAAAGAGCAGGTATATCCGTTTTTAAATTTTTATTGGAAAAGGATTCTGCCTTTAAATTCCGGTATTTAAAATTGAGGATGGTTTTTATGTTTGCTACGAACTCTTTTTTATGGTTGATTTTAGATACTATTTTGTAACCCATAAAAGCCAGTACGCTTACAAATACTAGTGGTATTACTATTTTAAGGTGTTTTTTCATTGTGCTTTTTTAGGAATAATTCAAGGTAAAAAACAGAATCACCACTACCCGCTGTAATT
>JBLIKD010000027.1:0-18188 GCA_047636275.1 Flavobacterium sp.
CTTTTCAAGTGAAAAGAAATGCCTTTTCAAATAAAGCATTTAATACAACTGAGATCAACACTGATGTCAAAGTTCTCGGACTTGCTAAAAACTCTTATGGTGTTTATGAAAACCAATCTACACTGACAGAAGAGGATTTTGATCCAAGTATTGAAGACAATGATTTTGGAGTAAAAGTAGAATCAGTAGAAAAAGTATCCGGTAAAGTATCAATAGCTGATGCTGAGATTGTAGTTTCTGCAGGTCGTGGATTAAAATCAGCAGAAAACTGGGGAATGATTGAAGATCTAGCCTCTGTACTTGGTGCTGCAACCGCTTGCTCTAAACCCGTTTCAGACTTGGGATGGAGACCTCATGGAGAACATGTTGGTCAAACAGGAAAACCGGTAGCAACTAATCTATACATCGCTATAGGAATATCTGGAGCTATCCAGCATATTGCAGGAATAAGCTCTTCAAAAATAAAAGTAGTTATCAATAATGATCCAGAAGCGCCGTTTTTCAAAGTCGCTGATTATGGAATAGTGGGCGATGCATTTGATGTTGTCCCAAGGTTAATAGAGAAGTTTAAAGAATTTAAGTTGCAACAATCATAACATAATTCTTTAGTAAATATAGCTGCCTGAAAACAAGATAATCGTACCTTTGTTCTCAGGCAGCTTTTTGTTTGTCATTTATTTATTAAAATTATACCCAAATTTAATAATAAAACTTAAATCTTTAAATTAGGTACTCCGTACTTTTTATTTCAGCAATTATGAGCTTAGTTAAATTATCGATAAAAGGAATTTCATACAGTCAAACACAGAATGGTGCCTATGCGCTAATCTTGAATGAAGTTGATGGAGAAAGAAAACTACCAATTGTTATAGGTGCATTTGAAGCACAATCTATAGCAATCGCCTTAGAAAAAGAAATTAAGCCCCCTCGTCCTTTGACCCACGATTTATTCAAAAATTTTGCTGAACGATTTGACATTGCTGTAAAACAAGTTATAATTCACAAGCTTGTTGACGGAGTGTTTTACTCTAGTATCATCTGCGAAAAAGATAAAATTGAAGAGATAATAGATGCACGTACCTCTGACGCAATAGCGTTAGCATTGCGATTTAATGCTCCTATCTACACGTACAAGAACATTTTAGATAAGGCGGGTATTTATCTTAAAGCAAATTCCACAGAAACAGATAAAGATTCCCAAGAAATAGATGATATTCTTTCAAACCCTGAGACTTTTGGAAATGAAAAAGAAAGCAATCAATCCGGTCGACTGTATATTAAACATAGCCTTGAAGAATTAAACGAATTACTTGACCAAGCAGTACTTCAAGAAGATTATGAAAAAGCAGCTAAAGTAAGAGACGAAATTTCTAAAAGAGAATCTTAATATTTAATCGATTATTTGTTTAATCGGTCTAACTAATAATCTAAAAATGAAGCAATATTTAGACTTAGTACAACACGTTATGGATCACGGTTGTCAGAAAGGCGATAGAACCGGAACAGGCACGAAAAGCGTTTTCGGCTATCAAATGCGTTTTGACTTAAGTGAGGGTTTTCCAATGGTAACCACTAAGAAATTACACTTCAAATCTATCGTTTATGAGCTACTATGGTTCTTAAAAGGAGATACAAATATCAAATACCTTAAAGATAATGGTGTGAAAATTTGGGATGCTTGGGCTGACGCTGACGGAGAATTGGGTCCCGTTTACGGTCATCAGTGGCGCAATTGGAATAGTGAGGAAATTGATCAAATCACTGATTTAATCACTGAATTAAAAACGAATCCAAACAGTCGCAGAATGATCGTTTCCGCTTGGAACCCATCAGTACTTCCCGACACCAAAAAATCATTTGAGGAAAACGTAGCCAACAATAAAGCTGCGCTTCCGCCTTGTCACGCTTTTTTTCAATTTTATGTAGCCAATGGTAAGTTATCCTGTCAGTTGTACCAACGCAGCGCTGACATATTTTTAGGAGTCCCTTTCAATATCGCCTCCTATGCACTACTTACATTGATGATTGCTCAAGTTTGCAATCTGGAAGCAGGTGAATTCATCCATACTTTCGGAGATGCACATATTTACAACAATCATACGGAACAACTAGAACTACAATTGTCCAGAGAACCAAAACCACTACCAAAAATAATTCTGAATCCGAATATAAAAGACATATTCCAATTTGATTTTGATGATTTTACGCTAGAAGGATATGAACCACATCCCCTGATTAAGGGAAATGTTTCAGTATAACAGATTAAAAATGTTTTAGAGGTTTAAACCTCTAAAACACTGTTTTCTGCTCCTGCAAATTCGTTCCATTTGAAAGAGTCTGCTTCCGTTTCATTTACAAAAGCACCATCAATTACGTATTTAAATTCGTATGCCGCATCCTTGTCGATACTAAAGACGCCTTTAAATGTCCCATTTTTTAATTTGTTTAAAGATCCCTCCTTCGGATTCCAATTGTTAAAATCGCCAATCACCGCAACCTCATCTGCCTCTTTAGCGGCAACTGAAAAAGTAACTTTACATACGGGTTTTGTCTTTACAAACTGTTTCTTAATAGCCATAACACTTTCATTTTTAATGTTCTATAACAAAGAAAACAAATATTATTGAACTTAAAGCATAGTTCCTATAGATTTAACAAAATACAATAAACTATGTTAAATTTTAGATAATTCATCAATCACGTGATGCTTTATTTTTGTTTAATAAAAAAGAAAACGTTTTCCTAATAAATATAACATATGCTAAATGATGACTTTCCAAATTAAATTTTATCTTTATGAACAAAAATTCAACTTATGGAAAGAGAGCAACATGAACTATATGAATACGCCCGAGATAGATTGAAGCAAAAAAAAGCGCTGTATTTTCATTTTGTCCTTCTATTTTTAGCCAATCTATTTTTGTTTGTCTCCACTAAACTTTTTAATTTTGGATTAGATTCAAATTGGTATATCTATGCAATTACAGTGTGGTTTTTTATTTTTATTTTACATTTCATTAAAGTATTCATAACAGATCGTTTTATGAATAAAAACTGGGAAAGAGAACAAATTGATAGACTAGTTGCATTACAAAAAAATAAATTAACTGAATTACAAGTACAAATAACCGAAGACACTTCACCAAAAGAGCTAGAATTATGATTATAATGATTGCGGCAGCATCAGAAAATAACGCACTTGGAAAAAATAATGAATTGGTTTGGCGTTTACCCAATGATTTCAAAAGATTCAAGAATCTCACTTCCGGACATCATATCATTATGGGGCGAAAAACGTTCGAAAGTTTTCCCAAACCACTACCTAATAGAACACATATCGTTATAAGTAGACAAGATAAATACAATCCAGAAGGATGTATCGTAGTCAACAGCATGGAAAAAGCAATAGCTGCATGCCCTACAGAAGGCCCCATATACATCATCGGTGGTGGTGAGATTTATAATTTAGGAATTCCTTTTTCAGACAAAATTGAACTTACACGAGTCCATCACGACTTTGACGCAGATGCTTTTTTTCCAGAAATCAATCCTAACGATTGGGAAATGACACTATCTGAATTCCAACCAAAAGATGATAAGCACCTGTTTGACTACACCTACCAAACGTACGTCAAAAAATAAAAAAAACACCCCGAAAGACTGGGGTGTTTTTAGTTAAACAATGATTGGAAAATAGCCTACTCTTGAAACAGTATTTGATAACACAATACAAAAATAACGAATGTCAATAAAACTCCAGAAATGGCGAGTATGACATTTGATGTTTTCTTAGAATACATCTCAAAAAAGCCTTTAATACCAAATACCACGAAGGTACTAAAAACAAAAAAAATTGAAATTTCCAAAAACAAATTTAACCCTAAGAACGTTTGCTGCTCAACTAATACAGTACCACTTTTTAAAACAGTACCGTCAAAGCCGCTTACAAAAACAAGCGATATAATTAGCGCGAGAAGCAACCACTTGATTTGGGCCATTAATTCCATTTTAATCATTGAAAAACTATTATAATTTCATAAGACAAAAATGATTAAAAAAAGAAAAGTACGCAATACCCACTTTTAGTGATATTTCAACTTATTTGAAACTATTCCTTTTAAACCTACTGATTCCAAGTTCGAACTTAACTTCGGTTTTTTTTGTACTATTTTGAAAACTAGATTACAGTTCAAAATAGATTGTATTATATTTGTGAAAATTAAAAAAAATGTCAAAAAATATTACTCCCTATAAAGATTCCGCTCTAAGCAAAAAAGAACAGGTTGCAAAAATGTTTGATGCGATTTCCGGAAATTACGATAGTTTAAACCGTGTCATATCTTTTGGGATAGACATAAAGTGGCGAAAAAAGGTGTTGGAAATTGTTGCCAAGTCAAATCCGGATACTATTTTAGATATCGCAACAGGGACCGGAGATTTAGCTATTTTGATGACGCAGACCAATGCCACAAAAATTATTGGACTAGATATTTCTGCGGGAATGCTTGAAGTAGGCGTAAAAAAGATTGCCGAAAAAAAACTGTCTAATACAATTGAAATGGTACTAGCCGATTCAGAAAATATGCCTTTTGATGATAATTATTTTGACGCAATAACAGTTGCTTTCGGTGTTCGGAATTTCGAAACACTTGAAAAAGGATTGAAAGAAATTCTACGGGTCCTAAAGCCGAATGGTGTTTTTGTAATTCTAGAAACATCAGTACCGGACAAAACTCCTTACAAACAGGGATATAATTTTTATAGTAAAAACATCCTACCCCTTATTGGTAAACTTTTCTCAAAAGACGATGTGGCCTATGGCTACTTGTCAGAATCAGCTGCTGCATTTCCTTATGGAGAAGCTTTGAACAATATATTGCGAAAAATTGGGTTTATAGATGTGATAGCCTTACCACAAACATTTGGGGTAGCCACCATTTATTCGGCATCTAAAAAATAATACTGAGAAATATTCAGCCCAAACATGAAAAAAATTGTTGTCCTACTTTTACTCCTTTTATCCGCTACAGGATACTCACAGTTTAAAAACAGCATGTTTTCTAAAGATCCTATAATTAATCTAGAGAATTTTCAAAAGCAAAAAATATATTACGGGTATTTTTTAGGGTTTAACTCTTTTGACTTTAAAGTAGACTACAATACTGTAGGTTCGGACATCTTAGTAAAAAAGACTACCGGCTTTAATGTAGGAATCGTAGCTGATCTGAAACTTCAAGAATATATAAACCTACGGTTTGAACCTGGACTTTATTATACAAAAAGAGACCTGAGCTTTCCTGGATTTAGTACTAAAATAGATGCTTTGCGAGAAGTAAATAGCACGTATATACACTTCCCACTACTATTGAAATTTTCATCCTTGAGAACCGGGAACATTCGCCCGTATCTTGTGGGTGGTGTTTCCGCTACTTTAAATTTATCAAGCAATTCAAAATCAACCGATGATAATGAACAGCAAAAATTTAGAGTAAAACCGTGGACCACCAATTACGAAATAGGTTTTGGTATCGATATTTTCTCCGAATACTTCATATTCTCCCCCTCTATCCGCGGAGTTTTTGGAATTAACGACGAGTTAATTCGAGATAATAGCGCTGACAGCCCTTGGACCAGTAATATTCAGTCTCTAAAAACCCGAGCCATCTTGATTAACTTCACCTTTCATTAGAAAGCCTCGACGCTACCTTCGAAATTCACTCAGCACAATTGCGGTTGCAGCGGCTACATTTAAACTTTCCGTTTTTTGGATTTCTCCAAAGCGAGGTATCGATAGCTTATTCTTTATCAAGGTTTCAAGCTCTTTTGAAATGCCATTCGCTTCATTACCCATCACTACGACACCCTCTTGAGGCAACGTAGTTTTATAAATGTTCACCCCTTCCATAAAGGTGCCAAAAACAGGTAAATCAGTACTAGCTAAAAAAGAATACAAATCAACATAACTCACATTAACCCTAGCGATGGAACCCATGGTAGCTTGAACCACTTTTGGATTGTATAAATCCACAGTCTCTTTTGAACATATAATCTCAGTAACACCAAACCAGTCGCACAATCGCAAGATTGTTCCCAAATTGCCTGGGTCCCGAATAGAATCTAAAGCAACAATCAAACCCGACTCATTGATTTTTTTCGCCATTGGAATTTTAAAAACTGCCAAACAGGTATTCGGCGTTGCTAACGCACTAATTTTCTTCAAGTCTAATTCCTGTATCAAATACTTCTTTGATATCGATACTGCCTCAAAATCATTTTGAGTCGAATACAACTGTTCCAATTCAAAATTTGAATGCAGTAATTCTTGTATTACTTTTACGCCTTCGGCAAAAAATAATTTATTGATGGTTCTATATTTTTTTTGCTGTAAACTCGTTATAAGTTTTATTTGGTTTTTACTAACCATAAAATAATGTACTTTTGAATTAAATATTTTATTACCCTTGAAGAAGATTTCTACAAAAATAGCTGCATTTATTCTAATAGCAATATTTATTTGCGCCTGTAACGCCGTAAAAAGAGTTCCTGACGGAAAACAACTCCTCACAAAAAACCAAATTACCGTAAATGGAAAGACCACTAAGGCAGAGAATATATTTAATCAACTCTATCAAAAACCAAATAGCACTTTATTACTAGGCTATCGCCTGCGTTTGAACTTATACAACTTAGCAAATCTAAACCCGGATTCTACGTATCAAGCAAAATTCACAAATGACCCCGGAAAATACGAAAGAAAATCAAAATGGCTGTCCGCAAAACAGGTAGATCGACTTGGAAAATCTTTTTGGTATCATGGGATTCATGATTTCCTTAAAAAAACAGGAGAACCACCTGTCATTATAGATAGCAGCAAAACTAAAAAATCAATTTTAAGACTCAATTATTATTATTTTAATAATGGATTTTTTAACGTCGATGCAGCGTACAAAGTAGATACCGTTGCCCCTAAAAGAGCAAAAATAGAATACAAAATTAGTACCGGAAAACCGTATTTCCTCGATACAGTGCAAACAACAATCGCCACCCCCGTGTTAGATTCCTTGTATAAAACAATCAAATCCAATTCTTTCGTTAAATCTGGTAATCAATACAAAACACTTGATTTTGAGGATGAAAAAAACCGCATCACAACCCATTTCAGAAATAATGGCGTGTATTATTTTCAGCCTACTTACGTGAACTTTGATATTGATACCATTAAAAAAGAAAACAAAGCTGACGTAAATATAATTATCAATAATTACTCGTATCAAGATAACGACTCAACTAAAACGGAGCCTTTTAAAATTTATAAAATTAGTGATGTAGACATCTATACAGACTATTCACCTGCAAAAAGTAAATCTAAAATAACGGATAGCACTACCTATAACAATTTTAATTTATACAGCCACGACAAATTACGATATAAGCCACACGCTATAACAGACGCCATTTTCATCACCAAGGGCGGACTTTTTGCCGATAATAAAACTATCTTAACCACCCGTTATTTAAACAACTTAAAAATTTTCAATTACCCAAGTGTTCAATATGAAATTGACCCAAGAGATACTACATACAGTTCGTTGATTGCAAAAATATACTTAACACCAAGAAAAAAATATAGTTTTGGCACCTCATTGGATATAACCCATTCCAATATTCAAGACATAGGAATAGCATTAAGCGTATCAGAAACGATCAGAAATGTCTTTAACGGTGCTGAAACACTTGAAGCTTCGGTGCGTGGTAACATTGGTGCATCTAGAGATTTAGCTAATCCAAACAATCGGTTTTTTAACGTTTCAGAATACGGAATTGATTTAAAGTTAAATGTCCCTCGCATCTTTATGCCCTTCTCTACTGAAAAAATTATTAAGAAAAGTATGATTCCCTCTACTCTAATGGCCATTGGATTTGCAAGGCAAACAAACATTGGACTAGATAAAGAAAATTTCACTGGAGCCTTCACTTATAATTGGACACCCAAGAAAAATAATTCTGCTCGCTTTGACCTTTTCAACGCTCAATTTGTACAGAACCTGAACCCACAAAATTACTTTAACGTATACGGCTCTTCCTATAGCGCTTTAAATGAAATTGGAAAAATCTACAATACAGAACCGAGGTATTTTAATAACGACAGCGATTTAATAATTGAAACCGGAACTTCTGGATTCATTAATGAAGTACTGTCGCCTACTAGTGGATTGACTCTTTCAACAAAAGATTACGCTGCTGTCAAAAGCATTGAAGAAAGAAGATTAAGGTTAACCGAGAACGATTTTATTCTGGCGACCAGTTATACGTTTACAAAAACAACCAAAACTGATTTACTCGACAATACATTCTACCTTTTTAAAACAAAAATTGAATCTGCTGGATCCTTGCTCTCTTTTATTTCGAATACAACGAATCAAGTCCAAAATAAAAATGGCAAATATCAGCTCTTCAATTTAGAGTATTCCGAATATATCAAAACAGAATTCGACTATATTAAGCATTGGGATTTGACCAGAGAAAAGGTGTTTGCGGTCAGAACCTTTTTTGGAATAGCAATCCCTTTTGGTAATTCTGACTATATCCCTTTTTCAAGAAGTTATTTTTCTGGTGGTTCAAATGACAATAGAGCATGGCAACCTTATAGTCTTGGACCCGGACGCAGTGGAGCAAAAGATGATTTTAACGAAGCAAATATGAAAATTGCCTTCAGTAGTGAATTCCGATTTAAAATTTTAGGAGAGTTAAAAGGGGCCCTTTTTGCCGATGCAGGTAATATCTGGAATGTTTACGACAATGTAACTGATGAAAAGTCTACTTTTAATGGTTTTAAAAGTCTGAAAGACATCGCTTTGGGAACAGGATTTGGATTAAGATATGACTTAAGCTTTTTTGTTCTCCGATTTGATTTCGGATTTAAAACCTATAATCCTGCTAATAAACCTGGAGAAAAATGGTTTAGAGAATATAATTTCGCAAACTCTGTTTTAAATTTTGGAATAAATTACCCCTTCTAATGCTAATAAATTCTTATTTTTGCTCTCTTGAACTGAGAACTAATAACCACTAAAAAAAAATAAAATGGCACACAATATCAAACCGGGCGTAGCTACAGGAGATCAAGTACAGGAAATTTTCAATTATGCGAAAGAAAAGGGCTTTGCTCTACCTGCAGTAAATGTTACAGGTTCTAACACCATAAATGGAGTTTTAGAAACTGCTGCAAAATTAAATGCACCTGTTATTATTCAATTTTCTAACGGAGGAGCACAATTTAATGCTGGTAAAGGGCTTTCTAACGAAAATGAAAAAGCAGCAATCGCCGGCGGTATTGCAGGCGCAAAACACATTCATACTTTAGCAGAAGCATATGGTGCAACCGTAATTTTACATACTGACCATTGTGCTAAAAAATTATTACCTTGGATTGATGGATTATTAGATGCTTCAGAAGAACATTTTGCAGCAACAGGAAAGCCGTTATACAGCTCTCATATGATTGACTTGTCTGAAGAGCCAATAGAAGAGAATATCGAAATTTGCAAAGAGTATCTAGCTAGAATGAGTAAAATGGGAATGACATTAGAAATCGAACTTGGAATTACAGGTGGAGAAGAAGATGGCGTTGACAACTCAGATATAGACAGCTCAAAATTATATACTCAACCTGATGAAGTAGCTTATGCTTACGAAGAATTATCTAAAATAAGCCCAAGATTTACTATCGCAGCTGCTTTTGGAAACGTACATGGAGTATACAAACCTGGTAACGTAAAGTTGACTCCAAAAATCTTAAAAAACTCTCAGGATTTCGTTCAAAAGAAATTTAACACAGGAAACAACCCAGTTGATTTTGTTTTCCACGGTGGTTCTGGTTCTACAGTAGAAGAAATAAGAGAAGGGATTAGCTACGGAGTTATCAAAATGAACATTGATACTGACTTGCAATTTGCATTTGCTGAAGGTATTCGTGATTATATGATTAAAAATATTGACTATTTGAAAACTCAAATTGGTAACCCAGAAGGTTCTGATGTTCCAAACAAAAAATATTACGATCCAAGAAAATGGATGCGTGAAAGCGAAATGACTTTCAATGCGAGACTAGAGCAGGCATTTGCCGACTTGAATAACGTGAATACATTATAAAATTAAGAATTATGATTTATAAAGTAGAAGCATTCTTTCTATTTTATAACTCATGACTTTTAACTCATAACTCATAACTATTAAATATGGCTTGGTTTAAAAGAAAAGAAAAAGGAATTACAACTGCGACTGAAGACAAAATGGATGTTCCAAAAGGTCTTTGGTACAAGTCTCCCACAGGAAAAATTATTGATGCTGATGAGTTGGAACGCAATTTATTTGTAAGTCCAGAAGATGGTTTTCATGTTAGAATTGGTAGTAGTACCTATTTTGAGATTTTATTTGACAACAACGAGTTTGTTGAATTAGATAAAAACTTAACTTCTAAAGACCCTTTGCACTTTGTTGACACAAAGAAATATGCAGATAGACTAAAAGATGTTATGGAGAAAACTAAACTTAAAGACGCGGTGCGTACTGGAGTTGGAAAATCCAAAGGTAGAGAAGTAGTAATTTGCTGTATGGATTTTGCCTTTATTGGTGGATCAATGGGTGCTGTTGTAGGGGAGAAAATCTCAAGAGGAATCAATCACTCTATCAAAAACAAAATTCCATTTGTAATGATTTCAAAATCAGGTGGAGCAAGAATGATGGAAGCAGCTTATTCTTTGATGCAATTAGCAAAAACATCTGTAAAACTTGCACAACTTGCTGAGGAAAAAATACCTTACATTTCACTATGTACGGATCCTACTACTGGAGGAACAACTGCATCTTATGCTATGTTAGGAGACATCAATATTTCTGAACCAGGCGCCTTAATTGGATTCGCAGGACCTAGAGTGGTAAGAGACACAACAGGTAAAGATTTACCAGAAGGTTTCCAGACTGCTGAATTTCTTTTAGAGCATGGTTTCTTAGACTTTATCACGCCACGAAAAGAATTGAAAGACAAGATTAACTTGTATATTGATTTGATTCAAAATAATGATATTAGGTAGTTTTAAAACTACTCAAACAAAAAATCCCAAGAATTACTTCTTGGGATTTTTTTTGTCGCTAAATTTCCAGATAATTAATTCTTTTTTTGAAGCAGCACAATTATCCTTTTCAAGAAACGTCCCTCCTGCTCTCCACTCTATCTATTGTATTTTTCCAAAAAGTAAAAAAAATAGGATACCGTCTCGATCAGGGCTACTGAGGAAATTCGAGTTTTCATAATTATGTTTCTTAAGCTATAGTTGCTTTTACTTTATCGTAAGAATACTTGCTATATTTGAAATACTAATCAACTTGTTAAGACCAAGCCTGCTGACGTTCTTAGTTTTAATTATTACTTCCCTTTTGGTATGATACACTAAAGACCGTAATATAGTTACGATACTTACATAAGTACAATAGCAAGAGCTTCAAGACTAGTTAGATAATGTTACAACGATGAATTATCGTCAATACGATAGTACAATAGGTAGATTTTACAGCCAAGACGTTTTGCCTGAATTATCAAGTTCAATTACATTCTCAATAATTCAGTTAAAGAGAAGATAGTTGCTTTCTCCGAACATTATTATTTCAGTTCAGCTCTAAAATATTCAGGCTTAAAGAATTAATTAGAAGTTGTTTTGTTAGATTTGATGCAAATTGTACTCACGGATTCCAATGCGTGCTATCGCGTTTTACAAAAAATAATTTATTATGAATGATTACTTTTTTTTACTAGTTTTAATGATAATCTTGGTTTTATATCTTTTTTATTTTAGAGAAAAACTAATGAAATGGGAAGATAGAGATTCTGTACAAAAATCTTTTTCTATAAGGTTTACGGTGATTCTGATAGCTGGAATTATTATATGAATATATAAAATTATAAAAACTTAATTAAAAATTCCAACCGCTCTGATATATCGACAACGAGAGCGCAAATAGTGCGAATATGTCCACCTTGTTGACGAAAGCGTCCCGCTTTCGTGCGCACAAACAAAGACATTACAAATGAATAAAAACAAGAAACTATTCAAATCAAGTGGTTTTTTTTACTGCCAACTCTCCGAAATGTTCCCTACAAAATAAACGTTCTTAAAAAAACTGCTGTGTAAATGTCTCCTGACTTCGTACTCGCAACAGACAGCAACACCAAACATATAAAAATGAAAAACCACTCAAATTGAGTGGTTTTTCATTTTTTAAAAGTGGTTATTACAAATTTGAAACATCCACTTTTTTAAAAAATTTTGAATCAAAGTGCTCTTGTAAAAGAGCGCTTTCTTTTATTTCATTGAAGCCATGTCAATTACAAAGCGGTATTTCACATCACTTTTGTTCATACGTTCGTAAGCTTCATTAATATAGTCCATATTGATTACCTCCACATCTGAGATGATATTATGCTCAGCACAATAATCTAACATCTCTTGTGTTTCTGCAATTCCACCAATCAAACTTCCCATAATACTTTTGCGTTTCAAAACTAATGAGGCCGCAGGAATTACAGCTGGTGCAGATGGCATTCCAACAATAATCATAGTACCGTTAGTATTCAATAATTTTAAATACTCATTATAATCATGATCTGCTGAAACAGTATTTAAAATAACATCAAACTCACCGGCTAGTGATTTCATTACTTCAGGATCAGAAGTTAAAGCAAAATAATGTGCACCTAATTTTTTAGCATCTGCCTCTTTCGATGGCGAATGGCTCAACATAGTTACCTCAGCACCAAAAGAAGCCGCAAATTTAACAGCCATGTGACCTAAGCCACCTAAACCTAAAACACCTACTTTATGTCCTTTACCTACGTTTAAACGACGTAATGGAGAATAAGTGGTGATTCCAGCACATAATAAAGGAGCAACTCCTGAAAGTTCTAATTTATCTGAAATATGTAAAGTATACTCTTCATCGGCAGTAATACTTGTGGAGTAGCCACCGTAAGTTGGAATCTTTGTCCCTCTTTCATAGCTATTATAAGTTCCTGTCATTCCTTCATCACAAAGTTGTTCATCACCTGCTTTACAACTCTGACAAGTTCTGCAAGAATCAACGAAACATCCTACACCTGCTATTTCACCAACTTTAAATTTAGACACCGCGCTACCTACTGCAGTAACTTTACCAACGATTTCATGGCCGGGAACTAATGGATAAATAGCCGGTCCCCAATCTCCTTTGGCGGTATGTATGTCTGAGTGGCATACGCCACTATAAAGTATCTCTATTTGCACTTCTTTTTCACCAAGCTCTTTTCTTTCAAATGTAAAAGGCCTTAATGGAGTTTCCGCATCGTATGCTGCATAAGCGTTAATTGCTTTCATATCTTTTTTGTTTTTGTTTAATCCAAAAGTACAAAAATGATATCCTCTCTTTGTTAATACTATGGTAAATGACCCAGCACTAACTGCTATCTTGTCCACAATAGTCAATATGACAGACCTACATCCCCGTTCTAATTGCTTCAACAGGGTCTAGTTTAGAAGCTGTTATAGCGGGCAATATTCCTGATATTAGACCAATTAAGCCTGCTAATACGGTACCTAAAAGAATATTTCCCATCCCTAAAACAAATTCAAAGTCCAACACATTAGTCAACACCAACGCAATAACCCAAACCAAAAACAATCCTATTATGCCCCCAATTACAGATAGAATAACCGCTTCAAATAAAAATTGAAACAAAATAAATTTATTTTTTGCTCCTAATGATTTTTGAATTCCTATCAGATTTGTCCGTTCCTTTACAGAGACAAACATTATATTGGCGATACCAAATCCTCCCACTAACAGAGAAAACCCACTAATCATCCATCCTCCAAATTTCATGTTTAATATAATCCCATCAATTAAATCTGTAAAACCAGAAAAAACATTTATGAAAAAATTATCTATTTCACCCGCTTTCACCCCTCGGTAGTCTCTTAATTTTTGTGCTATTTCAGCTTTGTACGCACCCATATCAACACCCTTGTTGGGCTTTAAGACAATAACGTTCACTAAGGACTCATTATTATCTCCATACAACTGCCTTAGGAAATTAACCGGAATAAAAGCTGAAGTATCATCGCTTTCGCCAAACAGCGGCGCACCTTGTTTCTTCAATACTCCAATCACGGTAAAGCGCTGGCCATATGCCCTTACGTCTTTTCCGATTGGCTCCACTGCATCAAAAAGCGAGTTTGCAATTTCGCTACCTAAAACAATCACTTTTGCTCCTGAATTCGCTTCTGATTCGTTATAAAACCTTCCTTTTTCGAACTCCAGCCCTTTAATGTCAATAAATTCGTAGGAAACTGGCACCATATTAACATCACTTACTGTCTTTGAATCGTATTTTATCGACTCTCGTTTAGTGAAAATTTGATACCCTAATTGGTCGGTATTCGTCATAGTCCCTTTCATGTAGGTGTATTCATCATACTTAATATTGGGAAACTGCTCTCTTTTCCACTTCGGAATTTCAGAGGGTCCAAAGGAGAATTTCATTAAATAAATAGTATTTTTATCTAAACCACTTAAATCCTTAGAGATCTTCCGGTCCAATGAATCTACAGCGGCAAGTACAGCTATGATTGAAAAAATTCCTATAGTCACTCCCAGCAAAGAAAGCAAAGTTCGCAACATATTACTCCGCAATGCATCCATCGCAAAAGCAAAACTTTCTTTCAGTAATCGGAGATATACTAGCATAAAATATTTTTTGTGTTATTGTAAAAATCTGAAAATATTATCCAAAAAGCAAATAATAAAAGGTACTTCAAGTTGGTCTGATTTTTTAAGACAATGTTACAACACTTCATAGAAATTTATAATCAAAAAAAAACTATTTTTGCAATTTATAACAATAACTACATAATGAACACAACCAAAACGATTCAGTCAGCACTAATTTCAGTATTTTCAAAAGAAGGTCTAGAGCCTATAGTAAGAAAACTGCATTCTCAAAATGTTGTTTTGTATTCTACAGGAGGAACCGAAGATTTTATAAAAAATTTAGATATTCCCGTAACAGCTGTTGAAGATGTCACTTCTTACCCCTCCATCTTGGGCGGAAGAGTAAAGACATTACACCCAAAAGTTTTTGGAGGTATCTTAAATCGTCAAGATAATGATAGTGATGTTCAACAAATGAAGGAATTTGACATTCCACAGATCGATTTAGTAATTGTTGATTTATATCCTTTTGAAAAGACAGTTGCCTCAGGAGCTGACGAAAGTGACATTATTGAAAAAATTGATATTGGCGGGATTTCTTTAATTCGCGCTGCAGCAAAAAACTTCAAGGATACTGTTATAATTGCTTCAGTGGACGAATATAGTTTACTTTTAGATTTGATAACAGATCAAGATGGCGCAACAACTCTTGCGGACAGAAAACTATTGGCAACAAAAGCTTTTCATGTTTCATCTCATTATGACACATCCATTTTCAACTATTTCAATACGGATGAAACTATTTTCAAAGCAAGTATTGGAGATGGTAAAACCCTGAGATATGGAGAAAACCCGCATCAAAAAGGATTCTTCTTTGGTGATTTTGACGCCATGTTTAATAAACTACACGGAAAAGAATTATCATACAATAACTTACTTGATGTAGACGCAGCTGTAACTTTGATTAGTGAATTCAAAACTGACGACCCTACTTTCGCCATATTAAAACACAATAACGCTTGTGGCCTTGCTACAAGAAAAACGATAAGTGACGCGTATAACGTTGCCTTAGCTTGTGACCCAACATCAGCATTTGGTGGTGTATTAATTGCAAACACAAAAATCGATGTTGCCACAGCAATTGAAATAAACAAATTGTTTTGCGAAGTAGTTATTGCTCCTGAATACGATGCAGAAGCAATTGAAATTTTACAACAAAAGAAAAACAGAATTATTTTAATTCAAAACGAAGTAGAGGTACCACAAAAACAAGTGAGATCTTGTCTGAACGGACTTTTAATTCAAGAAAGAAATAATATCACTGACAATAAAGAAGATCTGAAGACCGTTACTGTAACGAGCCCTACAGAACAGGAAATTCAAGATTTGATATTTGCCTCTAAAGTTTGTAAAAACACAAAATCCAACACGATTGTTTTTGCAAAAAACGGAACACTAATATCTTCCGGAACTGGCCAAACTTCAAGAGTTGATGCCTTACTTCAAGCGATTGAAAAAGCAAAAACCTTTGGTTTTGATTTAACCGGAGCGGTCATGGCTAGCGATGCTTTTTTTCCTTTCCCAGACTGTGTAGCAATTGCAAAAGAGGCTGGTATTACGGCTGTTATTCAACCAGGAGGATCGATAAAAGACCAATTGAGCATCGACTATTGTAACGAGAATAAACTTGCAATGGTATTTACTGGAACACGTCATTTTAAGCATTAATTTGTTTAACTTTGTAGGCTTCTAATTTTTAACTTTTTAAACCCCTGACAAACTTATGGGATTTTTTGATTTCATGACTGAGGATATTGCGATAGACCTTGGAACCGCTAACACTTTAATCATACATAATGATAAAGTAGTAATTGACAGCCCATCAATAGTTGCTAGAGACAGGATCTCTGGTAAAATCATTGCAGTTGGTAAAGAAGCCAACTTGATGCAGGGTAAAACACATGAAAACATTAAAACAATAAGACCTTTGAAAGACGGTGTAATTGCTGATTTTGATGCTTCAGAGAAAATGATTAGTCTGTTTATAAAAAGCATTCCTGCTTTGAAAAAAAGGATGTTTACTCCAGCTTTAAGGATGGTGATTTGTATCCCTTCTGGCATTACTGAGGTTGAAATGAGAGCCGTTAAAGAGTCTTGTGAACGAGTAAATGGCAAAGAAGTATATTTAATTCACGAACCTATGGCAGCAGCTATTGGAATTGGCATCGATATTATGCAACCTAAAGGAAACATGATAGTGGATATAGGTGGAGGAACAACTGAAATTGCTGTAATTGCACTAGGTGGAATAGTATGTGACAAATCAGTAAAGATTGCAGGTGACGTTTTTACGAATGATATCGTATATTACATGCGTACCCAACACAATCTATTTGTGGGAGAAAGTACGGCTGAAAAGATAAAAATCCAAATTGGAGCAGCAATTGAAGATTTAGAAACTCCTCCAGAAGACATGTCCGTTCAGGGAAGAGATTTACTTACCGGTAAACCTAAACAAGTGGAAGTCTCTTATAGAGAAATCGCTAAAGCGTTAGACAAATCAATTCAAAGAATTGAAGACGCTGTTATGGAAACGTTATCTCAAACTCCTCCAGAATTAGCAGCAGACATCTACAATACAGGTATTTATCTTGCGGGTGGTGGTTCTATGTTGCGCGGATTGGACAAAAGAATTTCTCAAAAAACAGACTTACCTGTTTACATTGCAGAAGATCCCTTACGAGCGGTAGTTCGAGGAACAGGTATGGCGCTTAAAAACCTTTCGAAGTTTAAAAGTATCTTAATAAAATAAGCACTTTCATAATTCCGTTTAGAAGCAAATCCTGAAACAAAATAACCCTACAAGAGAATGCAGCAAATATTTAATTTTATATTCAAAAATAGTAATCGAATACTGTTTTTGCTGTTGTTATGCATTTCGCTTTTGCTTACAATACAAGCTCACTCCTATCACAGAAGTAAAATAATAAGCTCCGCTAATTATTTAAGCGGCGGAGTTTATCAAAGAATAAACAACGTGAGTGAGTATTTGAATTTGAAATCACAGAATGATGCTTTGGCAATTGAAAACGCAAGACTAAAAAGTGTTTTATTTGCGACTACCGATTCTATTTCCATTACAAAATTAGAAAAAACGAAGGATCGACAACCTTATGACATTGTGGTTTCTAAAGTGATTCACAATTCTTACAATGTTCATGAAAACTACCTTACATTAAATTCTGGCGCCTTGCAGGGCATAGAATCTGACATGGGCGTTATCAATAATTTAGGATTAGTAGGAATTATCGACAATACCTCGCCAAGGTATTCCACCGTTATTAGTATTTTGAACGTCAAATCTAGAATAAATGCTAAAATAAAAAAATCAAATCATTTCGGTTCTTTAATATGGAATGGGAAAAGTACTGGTTTTGTTCAGTTAATAG
>JBLIKD010000028.1:0-17929 GCA_047636275.1 Flavobacterium sp.
TTTTACGGTAAATTTGTTGAAAGTATATTTCAACCAGACGTCAATAGAGATACCCCAGCCTATACCCATGCAGATGGCGTAGATTTTGTTCCAATGAATAGCAATAAAAATTCCTTGATTCAAGTTTTAAATATTGCGGGAGTAGGCCCAATTTTCGGCCCAATACTTGGAGCACTTTATGGACCGGTAGCTTTCCTTTGGATAGTTCTTGGTTGTATTTTTGCTGGTGCTGTGCATGATTACTTAACAGGAATGATTTCGATTAGATATGGAGGCGCTCACTTACCTGCTTTAGCATCTAAATTTTTAGGTAAATCTTTCAGTCACGTCGTTAATTTCTTCACCGTATTGCTGCTTCTTTTGGTGGGAACTGTTTTCATTTCAGCACCGGCGAGTATGATAGATGATTTAATAGGTAAAGATTTAAATATGTTTACCTTAATTGTTCTCGCCATATTTGCATATTATATTATTGCTACGGTTTTACCAATCGATAAAATTATTGGGAAGATTTACCCTGTTCTAGGGCTTTTATTATTATTGAGTGCCATTGGTGTCGCATTAGGGATGTTCATGTATGGTAATCCCATTCCGGAATTGACTTTAACTAACATGCATCCAAAAGACCTGCCCTATTATCCCGTAATATTTTTAACAATCTCCTGTGGTGCTTTATCTGGTTTTCATGCAACCCAATCACCAATAATTGCGAGAACCATAAGAAACGAGAAAGACGGACGGAAAATATTTTACGGAATGATGATTGTTGAAGGCATTATAGCTATGATTTGGGCTGCAGCTGCGATGAGCCTTATGAACGGAGAAGACCTGAGTGTTTTACTCGCAAATGAAGGACTTCCGGGAATAGTGCATAAAATCGCAACGGTGTTCTTGGGAACTATTGGTGGAACAGTTGCTGTTTTAGGCGTTATCGTTTTACCGATAACTTCTGGGGACACGTCATTTCGAGCGGCAAGAATGATCATAGCAGATTACTTGAAAATTGACCAAAAAACACTTAAAAACCGATTTATGATTGCAATACCGCTTTTTGTAATCGCTTTTATTCTTACTAAAATAGATTTTCAGCTTCTATGGCGCTATTTTTCTTGGGCAAATCAGAGCATCTCAGCTATTGCCTTGTGGATTGGAACCGTTTATTTATACAAAAGAAAAAAACTTTATATTATCGCATTAACACCTGCGTTTTTCATAACGTCAGTGCTAGGGTCTTTTCTCTTTTATGATCCTACAATAGGTTTTGGACTCGGCATAGTAACCTCAGATATTATTGGAATTGTAATTGCTGTTTTGATAACAATTTTATTCTTTGTGGTTATGCGAAAAAATAAGGAGTTACCTGTAGACTAATAATGAATAAAGCTGAAAAGAACCGTTAGAAAATGGTTCAAAAGTAGAGCTCATTATAGAATACAATCAATTGACTTATTTGATTGTGGTCATTAAAAGTAACGCTATTCTTTAACTAATAGAAAAAATAGTCGCAACTAGTATTGGGACCTAAACAACAAAGCGAGTCCAATATGACGTACTGTTGATTATATTCAAGTTTAGAGATATAGCCTATACTGCGGACAAAGGCGACCATAAAAGCCGAATAGAAAAGACTGTTTCAGTCTTAGAATTTTTATTACTGTGTAGAAAAACAACGGAACCAGGAAATAGACCTGGCAATTACTATTTAACTAAAAAAATAAAATGAAAAAGTATTTTATCCAAAACTCTCCTTTCGTGGTACCGACAACAGACGGGAAATTAATTGAAGAGCATCATGGTTTGGCAACGACGCACAACCCCGCACTATCTATTGCACACATGATTGCACCTCCTAAATGGAGCGAGCCATTTCAATCTCCAGAATTTGAAGAATATACCTATATCATAAAAGGTAAAAAACAGTTTATAATAGAAGAAGATACTATCGTCCTTGAAGCAGGACAATCTATAAAAATAGAAAAGAACACCCGAGTTCAGTACTCTAATCCGTTTGATGAACCCTGCGAGTACATCGCCATATGTACTCCTGCATTTGACTTTAACAAAGTTCATCGCGAAGAATAAAAGAAACTCTCAAGAATTAAATATTTAATTCTTGAGAGTTTCTTTTTTATCTAAAAAGGCTAAAATCATGTTTTCAACAGTCGGACTGTCCCAAACAGACTCTATATTTTCCGTTTTCAAAACGTGCTCCATAATATCATTTTGCTCATCTCCAATAGCTAAAGCTTCAGCATATGGGCGGTCACTAAATGTGACTCTACTGTAAAGTGGAATCCACTTATCAGGATGCTTGTCTGAAAACCATTTTTCAATTTTCTTCTGTAAGAGGAACTTATCATCTGCTGTTTTAGAACTCATTTCCATAAAATTACGATACGAGAGCTCTGCAATGGCATCAGCATTAGGCTTACGAGATTTTTGATATTCAGAAAAAATCATCTCCCAATCATCACCATATTTTTCCATCATTTCATTCAGAATCGAAATATCTTCAAAACCAGAGTTCATACCTTGTCCATAAAAAGGCACGATTGCATGAGATGAATCCCCCACTAATGCAATTTTATCTTTATGAGTCCATGGATAACATTTCATTGTCACCAGGGTACTCGTTGGGTTTTTGAAAAAATCTTCGGTTAAATTTGGAATAACTTCGATAGAATCTGGAAAGTTCTTTTCAAAAAATAGTGCTACATCCCTTCTGTCTTCTAACGACGCAAAAGAATTCTCACCTTCAAATGGCATAAATAAAGTACAAGTAAAACTACCGTCTAAATTAGGTAATGCAATCAACATGTACTCACCGCGAGGCCAAATATGAAATGAATTTTTATCTAATTTATGGGAACCATCTGCATTTGCAGGAATATTTAGTTCCTTGTAACCAATATTTAAAAACTCCTGCGAATAGTTAAACATACTTTGGCGTTGCATGCGGTGGCGTATTCTAGAAAAAGCACCATCAGCACCAAAAACGATATCGTATTTCTTTTCTTCCCAAGCTCCTCTTTCCGTTTCTCCAATGTGTAAAGTAGCTTCAGACAAAGTAACATCCCATATTTTTTGCTCGAAGAAAAATTCGGCTCCAGCCTGTTCCGCCAAATCAATCATTCTCTTATTCAGCGCTCCTCTCGAAATAGAATAAATACTCTCCCCTTCTTGACCATAATTTTGAAAGTTAAGTTTGTCCACGAGGTGAATGGCGCGTTTGTCCATGGGTATTGCGATTTCGTGAACAGAATCCGATATCCCAACACCATCAAGTGCTTTCCAACCCCTGTTTGACATTGCTAGATTTATTGAACGCCCCGAGAACTGAATCTGCCTGATATCGGGACTTCTATCATATAAGTGAACGGTATGGCCTGCTTTGCGTAAGTAAATAGCTAATAAAGATCCGACTAGGCCGGAACCTACAATGGCTATTTTTTTTGGAGTTTGCATTGTTTCTATAATATTTAAACAAAAATAATCATTTAATATTTTAAGGGCGCTAAGAATCGTTACTATTTAGCGGGAATAAAAACCAATTTTGTCGAAGTTTTAATAATCTCCTCTTTATTGAGCATCATTTTTCTAAAATTCCCTGTATTGTATATTTCTGCCTGGTCGTTGTAATGCTTGCTTAACGGATTCCCTGATTGTCCCGTAGGCAAAATAGTCCAGCTATTTTCAATATCTGAAAAATCTATAACTCGTCGAGAGGAAGGGCCCCCTTTTACTCTATATTTTGACTCATTTGTATAATCAAACATCTGGTTGTTGATCACTTCATTAGAACCTGACACTTCAAACGGGCCTACATTAAATATCGCTCTAAGTAAAGTCACTTTTCCTAGCGCATGCTCATACTCGACAGCATGTACCTTACTCCACGTCCAAGTGGGAACTGATTTCCCTAATTGAGTTTCTAATACAGCGACCGCTTCTTTAAAGGATTTCGAAAGAATTTCGCTTCTTGATTCCTTTCTGTTTTTAGTTTTAATATTATCCCACCATGGCGACTTCTCATTTACGATTTGCGTAGCAATTAACTGTTTCATTATATGAGTTGCTAAAAACTGCGTAAACCCCTCTTCTCCTAATTCGTCTCTATAAGTGTTTTTCAAGTACATATAAATCAATTTATTGTAAATTGTAGGAGCTATATCGCCGGTATTATTTGTTCCTTTCCAAGAGTTTAAAATAGAAACAGCTTCTTTTTCATTTTGCGAAAGCAAACTAACATCTAATCCAGAAATTAAATTCTTAACCACAACAGGGGCTACTAGTGAAGTATTATCGTTGAGCATTTTACCGACAGACTCTTTGTCCCAATCTGACTTTAATTCTAATAACTGGGTGATTCTTTTGGCTCTGTCTTCTGGAAGATAATAACCAGGATATAAAAAACCATCGACTGCTTCAGCCTGATTGTTAGCCGAATACACGAAATTCCATTCTGGGTTTACTGCTGAGGGATTCTTAGAGAAATCCATATATTCAGTAATATCGTCTTTTCCAGAAGAACCATCCAAAATAAAGTGGGTATCGACTCCATCGTTGTGTTTGTATAATTTACCTGTTGCCCACCAAGCTACATTTCCTTTAGCATCACCATACATCACATTTAAACCCGGAGCTGAAATAAGAGCCACCCCTTTTTGAAAATCTGCTTTATTTTTTGCATGCGAAAGGATGTAAACCGCATCTAGAATATGAATAGGTTCCTGGGTATAAATCCAAGACATTGCTACCGGTTTTTTATCATCTAAACCCGTTATCAATCCATTCATAACGGGACCATGACGACTTACTTTGACGTTCAGCACTACATCAGTAGTGTCTTTTACTTTGATAATTTCCTTTCTAATTACGTAGTCACTGAAACCTGTAGGGGTTTTATATTTATTCCCATTCCCTGGACTATTCTCCTCCAAATAGAAATCAATGTCATCATTTTCAAACATGGTCAAGCCGTAAGCATAATCCCTGTTATGTCCCAACAAAGGAAAGGGTGTACCTGCCAAATAACAACCGTATAATTCAAATTCGGGCGTTACTATATGCGCTTCATACCATGTTCCTGGCTGCGAAAAACCAATATGCGGATCATTTGCAAAGATCACTTTACCCTTTTTAGTTTTCTTTGGGGCAATAACCCAGCTATTGCTTCCTATAAAGGGAGGAATCGGTGAATTGTCTAATAAAGCCGTAACTGATTTTGAAATAGCTAAAAACTCTTCCGGGTTTTCCTTCGCGTTTTTAATTAATGTAGTGTTCAACTCCCCATCAAGACCAAAATCCTTAAGGTACTCCATTCCATATTTATTACGTATGTCTGTCAGTAGTGGATCTGTTTTATGTGCCATAGCAAAACTAAAAGACATATATCCAAAAATATTATAAACATCTTTTACAGTAAATTTTTCTTTCGACACACCGACCAGCTGAAACTCTATGGGCATAACCCCTTCCTCCATATATTGATTAATTCCATCCAAATAAGCCATAGTCAATTTATAACTTTCACTGTTTTTATCTAGATCTGCGATGGCGTGTTCTGAGGCTTCTTCAATACCAAGGCCCGCAAAAAACGTGTCGTTCTTTAAAGCGACTTTCCCGAAAATTTCAGACAAACGACCTGGTGCTATTCGTCGCATTAATTCCATTTGCCACAAACGATCTTGCGCATGGACATATCCCAAGGCAGTCATAGCATCTATGGAGTTACTAGCATATATATGAGGAACTCCAAAGTTGTCAAAATATACTGTTGCTTGGTCCAAAATACTTTTGAGCTGTACTTTACCTTCATATTTTGGTTTTAAATAAAAACCGTACAGTACTACCCCCACGATTAAAATCGCAAGTAATGACATTACAACTAAAAGAATTTTTTTTACTGTTTTCATTTTTGATTACTTGTGATTAACAAATATAAATAATTTCATAGGTAATGGAACGAATTGTATTTCATTAATCTGCTCAAATAAGAAGACCTGGGTTTGTATAAAGGTAAGACGAGTGGTTAAGTTCTTCAAAACACGTAAACACTCTTTTAACCAAAATAAAATATAACTATTTTTTACTTCCATCTATAATAGCTCCAGTACCGGCGCCAACTACACCACCAATTATAGCTCCCTCCACTTTTTTCTTACTTATAATGGCTTTGTTAGCTGCACCAACACCTACACCAATTACTGCTCCTTTAGCCGTACTGCTTCAACCCTTCTTTTTTTGTTGTGGTTGTCGTGGTGGTAGTTGTATTGTTTCCCCGCTGATTGACTATTATACTTTCCTTCTGCGTTTCTGCCTTTACCATTTCTACCTGCATGGAATCAATCACTCTTTACTTTTCCATTGCGACTTCCATGGAATCAAAAGTTGCTGTCTTCGCCACCTCTAAATCCATTTTTCATTGATTATTACAAGAAACCATTAACAGAGACAGTGCTATAAAGTATAATGCTGTCATATTATTTGTTTTTATATTATTATTTAGCAAAGAAATATCTAAACAGCGCAATCTTACTTATCCGAGTTAAAATATATCTTATGTAATTACCACTATAGCCGACAAATGAACTTCATATATACTCTTTACTAAGTCCATTGTTTAATTTAAGATATCCTTATTCAGCACCTGCGTAAAATTACACCTTTCTCTAAAAACAAGATCTTGGCATTAATGTAAACCGAATTAAATTATAGTGACACCAATCTACGATTCAGTTCATTTTCATTAAATAATCATATAAACTGAGTTTTCGCCTTTAAATACAACCGATAACTACCAGCTCCTTTTAGTTCGTTTCTCTTCCTAACTATTGTAAAACTGCTATCGATCTCTTTATGTATCTCGCAAAATCAGAATTAGAGAACTGCAGAAATACATCCTTCTATTGAATATAAAATCGCACTGACTTTATAGTTTTGTTTATTATTATTGTATTTTTGTTGAACAAAAATATTCAAAAAAAACACTATGACTGTAATATCTCGAGACGATATTTCTCAACTTGAAAAAGTGGAACGATTAAATTTAATTAATTCTTGCACTGGTTACAAATCAGCCAACTTAATTGCTACAAAATCACTAGACGGAGCAGTCAACGTTGCTATATTTAGCAGTATAACGCATTTAGGAAGCAATCCTGCCTTGATAGGCTTTATTGTTCGCCCCACGACAGTTCCCCGCAATACCTACAAAAACATAAAAGCAACCGGGTATTTTACAGTCAATCATATTACTGAAGAAATGATTGCTGATGCACATCATACGTCTGCTAATTATGAAAGCGGCATATCCGAGTTTAGCAAAACCAATCTAGAAGAAGAGTACAAGGAAGGTATCGCATTTCCTTTTACAAAAGGCAGCCCAGTGCAATTATATTGTAAGTATGTAAATGAATATTACATTAAGGAAAATGATACAGTACATATTATTGCTTCAATAGAAAGTCTTTTTTTTGATGAAAACCTGAGACACAAAGATGGCTGGTTACAAATAGAAAAAGGAAATGTAGTCGCTATAAATGGACTTGATGGTTATTGTTTACCAAAGCTAATTGATCGTTTTGAGTATGCGAGGAAAGACACTCCGACAAAGTCATTTTTTAAATAAAACAGCTTTACTAGGTAGACCAAGGTTACCTTTATTTGCTGTCTATTAATGGTTAGTTATTAGCATAATAAAAAAACCGATTCGCGAATTAAATATTTAATTCGCCCATCGGTTTTTTTTATTATTGGCTCACTTCTCTAATACCACTTTTTAATATTTGCCCAAAGTTATACATGTCTTCAAACGAACAATATAGAGGTGCTGGAGCGAAACGTACCACGTTAGGTTCACGCCAATCTGTGATTACCCCGTTTTTCATTAGATAGTCAAACAAGCTTCGACCTTGCCCATGAAGTAAAACGGATAATTGACATCCCCTCTCGTCTGGATTCGTTGGTGTAATTATTTCAAAACCACCTTCAACCTCCTTACTAATTTCATCTAAAATATATTCTAGATAACACGTGATTTTATCTCTTTTCTCAATTATTACATCCATCCCTATTTCATCAAACATTTCCAACGAGGCCAAATAAGGCGCAAGAGAAAGTATCGGTATATTACTGATTTGCCATCCTTCAGCTCCCGGAGCGGGATCAAATATAGGTTCCATCTTGAAACGGCGTTCTTTATTGTGACCCCACCACCCTGCAAATCGTGGTAAATCAGGGTTACTATGGTGTTTTTCATTCACAAAACATCCAGAAGCATTCCCTGGTCCTGAATTCATATATTTGTAACTACACCATGAAGCAAAATCAACATTCCAATCGTGTAATTCTAATTTTATATTTCCTGCAGCGTGAGCTAGATCCCAACCTACGATAGCACCTGCTTCGTGACCAGCAGCAGTTATTGTTTTCATATCAAAAACCTGCCCCGTGTAGTAATTCACCCCGCCTATTAAAACCAAGGCCAATTCGTCTCCTACTTCATTAATTTTTGCCAAGATATCCTCTGTACGGATATTATGCTCTCCATCACGACGTTTAATCTCTACAAGGGCATCGTCTGCTTTGTATCCATGGAAATTGACTTGACTTTGAAACATATATTGATCAGAAGGAAAGGCTTTTTCCTCACAAATGATTTTATATCTCTTTTTTGTAGGTCTGTAAAATGAAACCATCAGCAAATGAAGATTTACCGTTAGTGTATTCATTACGGTAATTTCAGACGGTGATGCACCCATGATTTTACCTAATGGCTTTGCTAAACGCTCGTGATAATCCCACCAAGGCTTTTCAGCATAAAAATGTCCTTCGACACCCAAGTTTGCCCAATCATCCATTACTTCATCAACATATGCTCTCGTTCTTTTGGGCTGCAAGCCCAATGAATTTCCCGTGAAATAAATTACTTTTTTCCCATTCACTTTTGGAAAAATGAATTCATCTCTGTATTTATTTAATTTGTCTTCTGAATCAAGTTGTCTGGCAAATTCTTTAGTGTTTTCGAAAGTCATAGCTCTAATTTAGTTTTGTAAAAATAACAAAAATTTATTCCACCTCAAAATGCACCCTCTTTTTTAAGCGTCAAATGTAAGGCAATCTACAAATGTACAGTTACTTGAAAACATCATCATACTTAAAGATAACCTAAACGCTGTTATTCTTTCCATCGCTGCAGTTCTCTCTACTTTTTAATTTTCTGATGTATTCCAAAACAGAAATAAAAATAGTGATACAATTAGTGTTACTAGTTTTAGAAAAATAGATATTATATCGGATCTAATTGTTTAGAAAGGATCTTTTTCTAAAAAACTAGGACTTTAAAAGAGACCTACGATTTCATTGAAGTTGACAGGAAAAAAATAAAAAAACACTTATTAAAAATAAGCATTTCTGATGCTGACATTATATTCTCGAGGATTACTATCAATAAAAACTTCGAGACTAGCAAAAGTGTAAACATAACGGTCAGGCAAAATCTGTTTGCTTGTTTTACCCTATATCAAAATGTTAGTATTCAGTCAAAAGAAGTAGATAAAATTGAAGACCATTCTGTGCAATCTAGTATATTGATTAGTAAGGGAGTTGACTCTTACTCGTATGCATCCGGATATTACTACACTAAACTTGCAGAGCTAAAATAAAATGATTACCGAAGCCATAAAAGATACTCATACACGAGTCAAAAATAGTGCTAAGAATGCCACTTTAGGTCATTTAAAAAAATAGGATGTGGTGGTTGCTTTTCAGATTATAACTCAAAACTTATCTTAAGACTATTCTTAGGGCGGGTTCTTTAATACCGATCCTCAAAAACAAAAAAGCCCCGATTACAATAAAATCAGTATAACAAAGGGATTATATTTCCCAAAACAGGCTATTATAGACTAAGAATCGCGTACGGGATAGAAGTGGAACTCTTTTTTTATAATGTAACGGTGGCGCGAAGTTGTAGAAAAGATTGCATCAAATAGCCTGAACCTTTTGGAGCATAACCAAAAAAAATCTTGCCATTACTGACAAGATTTTTAATATAATTTGAATTCCATATGAAACCCGAAGTGAATTGAGATTAAATAATCAACATGGCATCACCATAAGAATAGAATTTATACTCTTCTTTTATTGCTTCTTCATAAGCTCTTTTCATTAAATCATGTCCACAAAATGCAGATACCATCATTAATAAAGTAGATTTTGGCGTATGAAAGTTGGTGATCATACAAGTAGGAATTGTAAATTCATGAGGAGGGAAAACAAATTTATTTGTCCAACCGTCAAAAGGATTTAACGTCCCATGTGAAGAGACCGAACTTTCTACAGCACGCATCGAAGTAGTACCTACAGTACAAATACGTTTCTTGTGTACTTTTGCATCATTTACAATATCACAGGCTGCTTGCGTAATTTTTAATTCCTCAGAGTCCATTTTGTGTTTTGACAAATCTTCAACCTCAACAGGATTAAATGTCCCCAAACCTACGTGTAATGTAACTTCAGCAAATTTTATTCCTTTGATTTCCAGTTTTTTCAATAAATGTTTAGAAAAGTGCAACCCTGCAGTAGGTGCCGCTACAGCTCCTTCCTCTTTAGCATAAATAGTTTGGTAACGCTCCGCATCTTCTGGAGTTACATCTCTGCTTATGTATTTTGGGATTGGAGTTTCTCCAAGTTCGGTTAATTTTTTTCTAAATTCTTCATAAGAACCATCGTAAAGAAAACGCAATGTTCTTCCACGAGAAGTAGTATTATCGATAACCTCAGCTACTAACGAATCGTCATCCCCAAAATACAATTTGTTCCCAATTCTGATTTTACGTGCTGGATCTACTAAAACATCCCAAAGGCGTTGCTCTGCATTTAATTCTCTAAGTAAAAAAACTTCAATTCTTGCTCCCGTTTTTTCTTTATTTCCGTACAAACGTGCGGGAAAAACTTTAGTATTATTTAAAATTAGGACGTCGCCATCGTCAAAATAATCAATAACATCTTTGAACGTTTTATGTTCGATAGTTTGTTTCTTACGATCAATAACCATTAAGCGCGCTTCATCTCTGTGTTCAGACGGAAATTCTGCCAGCAATTCCTTAGGCAAATCAAATTGAAAATGTGATAATTTCATCTTTATAATTTTTTTTTTAAAGTTTACCGAATTAGGCCTACTTATTTAGCCATATAGTAAAACTTATTTAAGAATGCAAATATACGACTGTGAGATAGGCGTTGTCAAGTGTTTTGCTATTTAATTTAGACACAAAATTACAAAGTAGCAAAGCTACAAGTGTTTACCCCCATAAACATTGGTAATTATGCTTTTAATTCAGTAATAGAAAAATCTAAAAATTTCAAATCTTCCCAGAAATCAGGGTATGATTTAGAAACAACTTCAGCATTTTCGATTATTATTGGCACTTTTAGCGCTAAAGGAGCAAATGCCATTGCCATCCTATGGTCATTATAAGTCGCAATTTTAATATTTGGGTTTATTTTATTTGAAGCCGCAAGGGTCAGGCTATCATTTGTTACTGAGACAGTAGCTCCTAATTTTGTAAGCTCAATTCTAAGTGCTTCTAGTCGATCTGTTTCTTTAATTTTTAACGTATGAAGTCCTGTCAGGTGGCAGCCTATACCTAGACCAAGACAAGTGACCACTATAGTTTGCGCGATATCTGGCGTATTATTAAGTTCGAAATTTACGTTTCTAAATTTGAAATCAGGCACTTTATCCAAAGTCATTTTATTCCCGTCAAAATACGCTTCAACTCCCATTTGCTTATAAATTTCTACCAAAGCGGAGTCTCCCTGCAGACTTGTTTCTTTATAACTACTCAAAGAAACCGACGCGACTTCTGACAATGCTACTAAACTAAAGAAGTAAGAAGCAGAACTCCAATCGGATTCTACTGTTATTTCTTTTGTTTGCACTTCTGCTTTTGGATATACTTTGATTACATTCCCATCAAAGCTTGTTTTAATATCTAAATCATTTAGCAAAGCCAATGTCATTTTAATATAGGGTACGGAAGTTATTTCACCGTCCAATATCAATTCTAAGCCTTTTTCTAATTTAGAAGCAATTAGCAACAAAGCCGAAATATATTGGCTGCTTACATTTGCAGGAATAGTTACCTTCGAAGCCGTTATCTTTTGTCCCTTTATTCGAATGGGCGGATACCCCACTTCTTTCTCATAAGAGATTATCGCTCCTAATTGTTCTAGTGCTTCTACCAAAACTTTGATAGGGCGCTCCGTCATGCGTTGCGAACCGGTCAAAACTACTTCGCGACCTTCATTTACTGCAAAAAAAGCAGTAAGAAAACGCATCGCAGTTCCTGCATGGTGGATATCTACCACCTCATCATTTCCTTTTAATGCTTTTTGCATCACTTCGCTATCATCAGAATTAGATGTGTTTGCTAACGTGATATTAGGAAACAAAGCTTGCAACAGCAACAAACGGTTTGTTTCACTTTTTGAGCCAGTTACGGCAATTAGGGCTTTTAAATTAGAATGGGTAGTTTGTACCAGTAAATTCATGTTGTAATTATGAGTGATGAGTAATGAATTATGATCCGAATAATTCAAGCGCGCAATTTACTATTCCTCGCCAAAAATTCATAATTTATAATCCACAAATTATTTCAATTTTTCATTGTTTTTGTGACGATCTTTATCGCGCAACGATTTATAATCCATTTTCTTATCGAAAGCAGCTTGTAAATCAATTCCGGTTTGATTGGCGAGACATAAAACCACAAAAACAACATCCGCTAGTTCTTCGCCTAAATCTTTATTTTTATCGCTTTCTTTCTCTGATTGTTCCCCGTAACGACGGGCGATAATTCGCGCCACTTCACCCACTTCTTCGGTAAGTTGTGCCATATTAGTCAGTTCGTTGAAGTAACGAACGCCGTGTTCCTTAATCCAGTTGTCTACGTCTAATTGAGAATCTTTTAAGTTCATATTGTTTTTATTTATTTTATATAAAAACACAAAGGTAACTGAAAGTATCGGAAACGGTTACACATCAAAGAATACCGGCAGACTAAAAACTCCATAAGTACAGCTTTTCCAATTCGGTGACTACACTTTGATTAAAACTGTTTTTTCATTTTGCTTCTTAATCATTTGCTGAAAGCAGTCTTTTAAGACCTCATAAAAATCAAAGACACGCGTGTTTCGTCTATTTCTCTTATAAAGGAAATTTATATTTTCTTTCCGTCTGGAAGAATATTCAAACAAAACCTGCTTTCGGAAAAAAGAGTACTCGAACCAATCGCGCTTTAGTCCTTAAAATCTTTTCTTTTTATTTCGTTGCCAAAGCTATCATAAACAGAAGGTTCAATATCTCTAACAGTCTTTTTCTTATTGTAGTTTTCTATGGCATCTATGGTGGAAAGTCCTTTTTCGTTTAGAACCGTAGTAACTCTTTTAGTATTGAAAGTCATGACTCGTTGTGAAGGAAAAGTAATATCGATTTGGTTCAAACGAACAATGGCGTTTGCATTTTCTTTTAAGCTATCAGAAATACGTACTGTAGCATATTCATTCTTCTGTACTCTTAATGTGAAGGTGAGACCAACAAAAATTATTAATAATAGTAATTTTATTTTCATGTTTTTGAAAATGAAAAAGTTCTAATCCGCAAAATTTAACGAAATAACATCTTTCGAAAACAGATACTTTGATTTAATTATATGTTGCTCTAAGCAATAGAATAAATCTTACTATGAACAAGCAGCTACTCTTTGTTTTTACTATCTATAAGTATAGTTACTGGCCCATCATTTAACAAACTGACTTTCATATCAGCACCAAAAACACCGGTTTGTACTTTTTTTCCAATTACCAATCCAATGGACTTTATAAAATTTTCATAAAGTGGAATGGCGACATCTGGTTTTGCTGCTTTGATATAAGAAGGACGATTGCCTTTTTTTGTACTAGCATGAAGTGTAAATTGACTCACCACAATTATTTCTCCGTCAATATCCTGAACAGATAAATTCATCACTTGATTTTCGTCATCAAAAATACGGATCTTGGTAATTTTACCTACTAGCCAGTCAATGTCTTCTTGACCGTCCGTATCTTCTATACCAACTAAAATCACTAGACCCTTTTGAATATCGGCTACTACTTTATGTTCAATGGTTACGGATGCGGAAGAAACTCTTTGGAGGACAATTTTCATTATATTATATTGAAGAGAGCTTACAAATTAAATCTTTACTATTTTCTGTTTTCGTCACTAATTGCTCGATCCTCATTATGAATGTCAGTACGATAATTTTCATCGTCTCCTTCCAACAGTTTAAGATAACTATTGTAACGCGACCAAGCTATTTCATCTTTTTCTAATGCTTCTTTGACAGCACACTTTGGTTCCTCCTTATGCAAACAGTTATTGAATTTACATAGTTCTTTCAATTTAAAAAATTCAGGAAAATAACCACTGATTTCAGCCGGCTCCATGTCTACTACCCCAAAACCCTTAATACCTGGCGTATCGATAATTTTGGCGCCAAAAGATAAGTCATACATTTCAGCAAAGGTCGTAGTGTGCTGGCCTTGCTTACTGGCCTCTGAAATTACTTTTGTTTTTAGGTGGAGCGAAGGTTCCATAGCATTAACCAAAGTTGATTTCCCAACACCGGAATGTCCTGAAAACATACTCACTTTACCGATCATCATTTCTTTCAACTGTTCTACTCCTTTCATTTCCGTTGAGGAAACGCGAAGGCACTTGTATCCAATTTCCTGATACACATGCTGCATATACAATTGTTCATCTAAAGTGGCTTCGTCAAAAGTATCAATCTTATTAAATACTAAAATCGTCTCTATTCCATAAGCCTCGGCAGTTACTAAAAACCGATCAATAAAATTAAAAGTTGTAGGTGGATTATTTATGGTAATTAGCAGGAAAACGCAATCAATATTGGAAGCAATAATATGCATCTGATGGGATAAATTCACTGATTTCCGCACGATGTAATTCTTTCTATCGTGAATATTGTGGATAGTACCTGTTACTGTATCCGAAGATTCTTCCAGCTCATAATCCACGACATCTCCCACAGCGATCGGATTGGTACTTTTAATTCCTTTTATCCGAAATTTCCCTTTCATACGGCATTCAATAAAATCGCCTTGTTCAGATTTTACGGTGTACCAACTTCCTGTAGATTTGTATACGAGTCCTGTCATGCTGCAAAGATAAAATATTGTTTGAAGTTTAAAGTTTAAAGTTTAAATTAATTCTATAAAAAAAGGTCACGGATAATTCCGCAACCTTTTTGTGTCTCTAATAAAATAACACACTAGTACTTGTATCCAATTCCCTTTTTTATGGCCTGTGAGCCTCCAATAGCATTTGAATTTGCACCGACAGTAACTTTATCAGCTGTTAACAAAATGAATTGACATCCCAATTTTGCAGCATCCATCTTTAATTTTTTTTCCGCTTTTTTATCTCCAGTATTACCGGTTTGAAAATTAACCAACCCCGTTTTTCCTCTTACTTCATCTCCTTTTTTCAATCCAGAAATATAACCTCTATCTTCTAAAATAACCACTTTATTCCAATCCTCTTCCCCATTAATAACAATTTTTTCAGTTATTTCTTCTAAGCGACCACTTATCCCATAAATTATTTTTTCAACCGCATACTTACTAATTGTGTTTTCAGCATCCTCACCCGCATATTTGAATACAATTGTATATTCTTCAAGCTTGACAACTTTACCTATGACAACTTCACCACTATGTTTGGTGATCACATCTTGCTGAGCATTTACTGCGTTAGTACCAAATATTAACGCTAACACTAAAATAATTTGTTTCATTTTTATTAAATTTAAAGATAAAAACTTTTTTTTAACAAAAATACAAAAAAAAAGCCTACAAATAAATTGTAGACTTTAATACACTAAAGAATAATAAAATTTATTTAACAAACTATCCGTTAATCACCTTTTCTTGGTGAACGATACTTTCTTGGTGAATTGCTTTAAACATTCTAAGCACAAACTCTTCGGAAAGTCCTTTTTGTTCTCCATCCAAAATCATTTTTCCCAAAATTTCATTCCAACGGGTGTTTTGAAGTACAGCAACGTTAGATCCTTTTTTCACTAAACCTATTTCGTCAGCCACTTTCATTCTTTTACCTAATGTTTCTAAAAGTGAAGCATCAAGAACGTCAATATTAGCTCTTAACTTGCTCATCTTTTTAGTGTACTCATCTGACACGTCATTTAATTCTCTAACTTTTAAGTCCACAAAAATTTGTTTCAAAGCTGTTGGCGTCACCTGTTGTGCAGCATCGCTCCAAGCATTGTCTGGATCATAATGCGTTTCGATAATCATACCATCGTAATTCAAGTCTAAGGCTTGTTGTGTTACCTCAAGAATCATCTCACGGTCCCCAGTAATATGTGACGGATCAATGATTAATGGTAAATCAGGAAATCTGTTTTGCAATTCAATAGCAATCTGCCATTCTGGAATGTTTCTGTATTTTGTTTTTTCGTAAGTAGAGAAACCTCTGTGAATTACCCCTAATTTTTCGATACCTGCATTATACAAACGCTCTACTCCACCTAACCATAAAGATAAATCTGGGTTAACAGGATTTTTTACTAATACAATTTTTTTAGTTCCTTGCAAGGCATCTGCTAATTCTTGCATAGCAAAAGGGTTCACCGTTGTTCTGGCTCCCACCCATAGCACATCAATATCATATTCTAAAGCTAGTTTTACGTGAGCGGCGTTGGCAACTTCTGTACCCATCAACAAACCCGTTTCTTCTTTCGCTTTTTTCAACCATTTCAACCCTATTTCTCCAACACCTTCAAATCCTCCCGGACGTGTTCTTGGTTTCCATATTCCTGCTCTGAAAACACTTACATCAGAATCTTTCAATTCATGTGCTATTTTCAATACTTGTTCTTCCGTTTCTGCACTACAAGGTCCCGCGATCACAAATGGGTGAGTTAAATTGAAATCATTCAACCATGTTCTCATTTCTTTCTTGTTTTCCATCTTTTCTAATTATTTTTTTTATTGTTTTTTTGTGTTGTTCTTCTTTTATTAACTTTAAACTTCAATTGAATATTCACTCCTTTTTTATATTCATACCATTCAAAATTTCTTTTATTCTATTCACGCTTTCCATTTCTTCAAAAATGGCATTATAATCTTCCTTGATCAGCAAATCTTTAAACTGGGTAAGATTTAAAATAAACTCTTCTAACGTCTCTATTACCTGTACTTTATTTTGTTTAAAAATGGGGGTCCACATGGCTGGTGAACTTTTGGCAAGACGAACGGTACTTTCAAATCCCGAACCTGCCATATCAAATATATCCTGCTCGTGTTTTTCTTTATTTATTACTGTTTTACCCAGCATAAAAGCACTAATGTGAGATAAGTGAGAGACATATGCAATATGTTTGTCATGCGCTTTTGGATCCATGTATCGAATGCGCATTCCCATAGCTTTAAAAAGTTCCAATGCCTTTTCCTGCAATTTAAAAGCGGTGCGCTCCACTTCGCAGATGATATTGGTTTTACCCTCATAAAGGCCTTTTATTGCTGCCGATGGTCCGGAAAATTCCGTACCTGCAATAGGGTGTGTTGCGATGAAATTTCTCCTTTTCGGATGATTTTTTACCGCTTCACAAATAGGCGCTTTTGTCGAACCTACCTCAAAAACAATACTATTCTCACCAATCACATCTAAAACTTGTGGCAACAGAGTCAGTGCAACATCTACCGGAACCGAAAGAATCACGAAATCTGCATCTGACAGGTTTCCTATTTGAGCCCCTTCATTTATCACTCCTAAATCTAATGCTTCCTGTAAATGATCTTCATCAGTATCTATACCGTAAACAATAGCTTCAGG
>JBLIKD010000029.1:0-17904 GCA_047636275.1 Flavobacterium sp.
ACGGGTTTAAAACTTCGATGGAAAATAAATAGAAAAGTTAGAACTTGTTCGGCTTTATTCTTGTGTTTTGACCGTGGATGGCTTCTTTCCATGATGTTATAAACTACTGTAATAATAGTTATGTATTAAAAGTGTTAAAACATTAACAATCAGAGTATTGTGTTTTTATGTTTTGTATCTTGTGGTAGAGTATAACAGCAATATTAAAATTAGGCAGTATGAAAAAGTTAGTTTTAACTTTACTAGTGGTAATAACAGGTTTCTCTAGTATTGTATTGTTTTCGCAAAATTCAGGAGAAGTAGTAGCCTTAGGTTTGCCTGGCGATAATCTTAATCTTTACGCTGTTTTGGATATTTTTCAAGATTCAGAAACAGTGGAGGAATTTGAAAGAGCAATTAATACCAGGGATACCAAAATTAATAATTTAGACTTAGACAATGACAATCAGGTTGATTATATTTCAGTAGTAAGTTATGATGAAGCGCAATGGTACTTTATTGTATTGCGCGTAGCGGTGAGTAGTACAGAATATCAAGATGTAGCGGTTGTCGAAGTCAATAAAAACAATTCGGGTAGAGTTATTGTGCAGGTCATTGGGGATGAGGCTTTATATGGAAGAAATTATATTGTAGAGCCTTCGTATAATCGCACTGAAACGCCAAACCCCGGATATACAGGAAACAAAACGGTTCTTGATAGAAATGCTAACTATCCAAATACCGTTGTGTACGTAGATAGTTGGCCCCTTGTTGCATATCTTTTTTCTCCAGTATTTTCAGTTTATATTTCGCCTTGGTATTGGGGCTTTTATCCTACCTATTATGTCCCATGGATGCCGCTTCGATATTATAGTTATTGGGGTCTTCATTATCATTATTACAGAAGTCCGTATTATAGAAGGATAGCCTATGTGAGATACCCCTCGCATCATGCCTATTATCAAAGAAGGCGAGCGACTTCTCGTATCGTAGATAGAAATAGAAGAGATGGACGTTACAATAGTACCTATGAAGGGAGAGTGTTCAAAAGGCCAGCTACACCCGTTAGGAGGCCATCAAGACGAGAAATACGTAGGGAAAACAGAGCGCCATCAAGACAGCAAGTGCGACCTTCAGTAAGGCAGAAGAATAATCAGTCAACAAGGCAACGAGTACAGCCTTCCACAAGGCAACGAGAGCAGCCCTCCACAAGACAGCAGAACAGGCAGTCCACAAGACAGCAGAACAGGCAGTCAACAAGACAGCAGAACAGGCAGTCAACAAGACAGCAGAACAGGCAGTCAACAAGACAGCAGAACAGGCAGTCAACAAGAAAACGAGGGCAGCCTTCCACAAGACAGCAGAATAAACGAAAAGCGCCACCGTCTGCAAGACCAAGAAATCAACAATCAAAAAGACAGTCTAAACCAAACCAAACCAGAGCGTCTAGAGGACGACAGACAAGGCCAACGCAATCTGTAACGAGACAAATTAACCGTCAAAAAAGACAATCAGTTCGGGAAACCAGAAGAGTTAAGCGTTCTGAAAGACGAAAAGATGATTAATAAAAGAGGTAAATATTTATTAATTTTTACTTATCAGTGTATTTTTGTCTAGAACTATTTCAAGACTGGACAATCAGTTAAAAAAAGAGGCTGCATCATTTGATGCAGCCTCTTTTTTTAAAATCTAATTCCAGGTGGAAGCAGTTCTTTGTAAATAGGATTTTTTTTAAAAAATAGTACTATTTTAGGAAGTATTGGAACTACTTTTAATTTTTGTTCAATGGCAATTTCCATGATCCCAGCGAGTAACTGAGAAACAAATTCTTCATTGTCAAATTGATCTGGTGTATTTATTTTTGTCAGAAATATTTTTTTTTCTTGAAAAGAGTATTCAACTGAAAGTACCCCTTCTGCCACTGTGGTTTCAAATTGCCTTGCGAAAGTATTGTCTTTGATTTCCATGATAATAATAGATTATTCCAAAATTTTATTTAAGTAAAGATGACCGTGATTTTTTGTACCCCAGTTTTATTATTAAAATTCATTGGTATTTAAGCCAATAAGACCTAAGATTTAGCGTCTGTTTTATTTAAAATTAATAAAATTCAACTTTGGCTCGCTATTCAATCTTTTTTAGTGAGGCAATCTTTACAAAGATACCGCTTTGCTTTTCGATATCAAATTGTTTTAACTTATATCGTAAGAATTGTCTTTAATTTTATTGAAGATATAGTTGTTTACAGGGCTTTTGAACGTTAATTTTTGAATTTATTTCAAGTAGTGCTACGCTGTTATTTCTGTGCCTAACACTTTGAGCGGCCCCTTTATTTTGACGTTCTTCCACCGTACTGAGTTTTTACTTTTTATGACAGATTCTATATCAATAGCAGTACTTTCATAAGAGAAAAGATAAATTGATAGGTTTTTTTAAACCTGCCAGACCTTCAGTTTCAGATTTGTAAAGTGTGACGGTCATAATTTAATACTAATATGACGGTAGATTCGAAGTTGGTTTCAATAAAAAAATTAATTTTATAGTAAATTTGTAATAATTAAAAAGCAATCTGTTGTAAAATCAGGCAAATACAATTATGAATAAAATACCAGTTTATTTTATGCCGGGATTAGCGGCCAGCACGGCAATTTTTGAAAGAATACAACTTCCAGAAGCTGATTTTGAAGTGCATCTTTTAGCATGGGAGATTCCGAAGGCTTATGAATCTTTAGACGAGTATGCCAAAAGAATTGCCGAAAAAATAAAACTTAAAAATCCAGTTCTCATCGGAGTTTCTTTTGGTGGTATTTTGGTTCAGGAAATGGCAAAGCATATTAGTACTAGAAAAGTAATCATCATCTCGAGTGTGAAAAGTAATTTAGAATTTCCTCGAAGAATGAAAATAGCAAAAAATACTAAGGCTTATAAATTGATTCCGATGAGTTTAATTCTAAATTTAGAGAATTTAGCTAAGTTCTCCTTTGGGGCAAAGATCAATCATAGATTAAAACTATACAGAAAATTTCTGTCGGTTCGTGATATCGGGTATTTGGAATGGGCTGTGGAAAAAGTGATTCTTTGGGATAGAGCAGTTCCTGATGAAAGTGTCGTCCATATTCATGGTGACATGGATGATGTTTTTCCAATAAAGTACATTCAAGGATGTACAGTGGTAAAGGGAGGGAGTCATATCATGATTTTGAATAAATATAGATGGTTTAATGCTAATTTGGCTGCGATTATTTTAAATAAAAAATTAGATATAAACGAGGTTGTTATTTAAAAGTAACATTTAAAATATTAAAATGAAAAAAATCAAAATAGCAAACATTAGCAAAATAGTAACTTTGGCAAGTGGTCTTTTGATTTTTGCTGCTTCATGTAAGAAATCAGATCAGCAAGTACTTAAAAAAGAAGAAACAGTACATTCTTTTCCGGTAAAAATTGATTTTGCGGCTGAGGAAGTTCCTTTGTACATAGCAGATGTAAAAGAACGATTTGACAGAGAATTAATCGTTAATACCTACTACCATTCCTATACTATTTTAGCATTAAAAAGAGCAAATCGAGCTTTCCCAGTTATTGAGCCTATTCTTAAAAAAAATGGAGTTCCAGATGATTTTAAGTATTTAGCAGTGATAGAAAGCGGATTAGTAAACGTAGTTTCAAATGCAGGTGCTAGAGGAGTTTGGCAATTTATGCCTGAAACTGCTAAGGGAATGGGTTTAGAAGTAAATAACAATGTAGACGAACGTTACAATTTAGAAAAATCAACGCAGGCCGCTTGCGATTTTATTTTGAAAGCGAAAGCGAAATTCGGTTCTTGGACATTAGCTGCTGCATCCTATAATAGGGGCTTGGCTGGGGTTAGAAGGTTGATAGAATTTCAAAAGGAAACTAATTACTATGATTTATATATGAACGAAGAAACGTCACGTTATGTATTTAGGATAATAGCCTTGAAAGAAATAATGAATAGTCCAACTAAATATGGATTTGAAGTCAATAAAAAAGATAGGTACGAATTAATTCCTACTAGAAAAATTGAAATAGATAGGCCCATCACTGATTTGGTAGCTTTTGCTAAAGCACAAGGAATAAATTATAAAATTTTAAAAATACACAATCCTTGGCTTCGCAGTACGAGATTGAGAAACGCTACAAATAAAAAATACACAATCGAAATTCCATTAAGCAGTTATTAATTTGAAAATAGGAGAGAATGACAAAACTTGAGGAGGTTGGAATCTCTGTTATTTAGTTTATAAAATAAAAGATACAGCCCCGCAATTTCTATTTGTAAATAGATTTGCAAGGCTGTATCTCTTATTATTTTTGTTCCCTGATGAAAGAATAATCAAAAAGGGCAAATGATTTCATTTGCCCTTTTTGATATTATATTTTTTTCATTTGACCTTTCATCATGGTAATTTGTTCTTTTAACATGCCTTGCTTGTCTAATCTTTTTGCTTCGTTGAGTAGGTTCGTCGCTTCTAATTTTCTTCTTCTCGACATGGCAACTCCGGCTAGATTTAATTTGGCAACAGCTAAATCCATGTCCATGGACAATCCTAATTCTATTGCTTTTTTAAAATATTTTTCTGACTGATTGATGTTCGTTTGTGACAGCATTATTCCGTGCAGGTAATTGAAGTAGCCTTGCTGTTTACGCACTAAGGCAGTTTCTGGATTTTTAATGAAAACGAGCCATTTTTTGGCTCCTTCGAAATCCTGTTTTCTTAGTTTTAAGAATGCTAATAAGATGAATTCATTTTTGAAGTAAAGAAAAATTGGAATCGCAGTCAATAATATTAGGAAAATCCCATTGCCGATATTGTTTTCAGTAAATTGCCAAATGCCAGTAATTACGAGAAGTCCGGCGATAATAAGTTTAATATTCTTGTGAAACATAGTGTGATTGTTTTATGAACGCAAATATAGTAAAATGAATTGAAAATATTTTCACAAAACTACTTGTGATAAAAAAAAGTCTTTGTATATTTGCACTCGGTTTTAGGATAACAGATATTCAAAAACGGGAAGACATATAAATAAGATTTTAAAGATACAAAGCAATGAGCAAAAGAACGTTTCAACCATCGAAAAGAAAAAGAAGAAATAAGCACGGATTTATGGACAGAATGGCTTCTGCGAATGGAAGAAAAGTTCTTGCGAGAAGAAGAGCTAAAGGAAGACATAAATTGACTGTTTCTTGCGAGCCAAGACACAAAAAATAATGTGTATATAAACATATTTAAGGCGTTACTTTTTTTAGTATCGCCTTTTTTTATACCCAATCGTTAAAAAATTATTCAAGGTTCAGGTTTAAGGTGTTTAAGTTCAGTAACTTTGACCTTTCTAAAAACCAGCCATACAACACACTAACTTCAATACAATGCCAAGAGATACTTCTATAAAATCAGTCTTAATTATAGGTTCAGGTCCTATCGTTATTGGTCAAGCATGTGAATTTGATTACGCTGGATCACAATCAGCTCGTTCCATCCGTGAGGAAGGAATTGAGGTTGTTCTTATCAATTCGAATCCGGCAACAATTATGACCGACCCATCCATGGCTGATCATATTTATTTGAAGCCTTTAACGACTAAGTCGATAATTGAAATTTTAAAAGCGCATCCTCAGATCGATGCTGTTCTGCCTACTATGGGCGGACAAACCGCGTTGAATTTGTGTTTAGAAGCGGATGAAAAAGGAATTTGGCAAGATTTCGGAGTAAGAATGATAGGTGTTGATGTAAACGCTATTAACATAACGGAGAACAGAGAGCAATTCAAACAACTACTTAAAAAAATTGGAGTGCCATCTGCGCCTGCAGAAATATGTACTTCCTATCTTAGAGGTAAAGAAATTGCACAAGAATTTGGTTTCCCTTTAGTGATACGTCCTTCCTTTACTTTAGGAGGTACTGGAGCGGCTATTGTGTATAAAAAAGAGGATTTTGATGTGCTTTTAACCAGAGGTTTAGAAGCATCTCCTATTCATGAAGTGCTGATTGATAAAGCATTAATGGGATGGAAAGAATATGAGTTGGAACTTTTAAGAGATAAAAATGACAATGTCGTGATCATCTGTTCAATTGAAAATATGGATCCTATGGGAATTCATACTGGAGATTCCATAACGGTAGCGCCAGCGATGACTTTATCTGACAGAACATTTCAAAGAATGCGTGATTATGCTATTTTGATGATGCGTAGTATCGGAAATTTTGCAGGAGGTTGTAATGTGCAGTTTGCCGTTTCACCTGACGAAAAAGAAGATATCGTAGCAATTGAAATCAATCCTCGTGTATCTCGCTCTTCTGCATTAGCGTCTAAAGCGACTGGGTATCCTATTGCAAAGATTGCTACTAAATTAGCTTTGGGGTATAACTTAGATGAATTGCAAAACCAAATTACCAAATCAACTTCGGCTTTATTCGAACCGACTTTAGATTATGTAATTGTAAAAATACCGCGTTGGAACTTTGATAAATTTGAAGGAGCTGACAGAACCTTGGGGCTTCAGATGAAATCTGTAGGTGAAGTAATGGGTATTGGACGTTCGTTCCAGGAAGCCTTACATAAAGCGACTCAATCATTAGAAATTAAAAGAAATGGTTTAGGAGCTGACGGAAAAGGATATACCAATTATGAACAAATTATCGAGAAACTGACTTTTGCAAGTTGGGATCGTGTTTTTGTAATTTATGATGCTATTGCTCTTGGAATTCCCTTGAGCCGTATCCATGATATCACTAAAATCGATATGTGGTTCTTGAAACAATACGAAGAGCTCTATACCCTAGAAAAAGAGATTTCTACTTATAAAGTGGAGACTTTGCCGAAAGAATTGTTATTGGAAGCGAAACAAAAAGGTTTTGCCGACAGACAAATTGCACACATGATGCGTTGTCTTGAAAGTCAGGTGCATACTTTAAGGATGACAATGAATATCAATCGTGTGTTTAAATTAGTAGATACTTGCGCCGCAGAGTTCAAAGCAAAAACACCTTATTACTACTCGACGTTTGAAGCCGAAATAGAAAAAGCGAATGGCGAGCGTTATGTAGATAACGAAAGTATTGTTACTGATAAAAAGAAAATAATTGTTCTTGGGTCAGGTCCAAATAGAATTGGACAGGGAATCGAATTTGATTATTCTTGTGTACACGGAGTATTAGCTGCGCAAGAGTGCGGTTATGAAACCATTATGATAAACTGTAATCCAGAAACAGTCTCAACTGATTTTGATACAGCAGATAAACTGTACTTCGAACCCGTTTTTTGGGAACATATCTATGATATTATCCAACACGAGAAACCAGAAGGGGTAATTGTACAGCTTGGTGGACAAACGGCTTTAAAATTAGCAGAAAAATTATCTAAATACGGAATAAAAATAATTGGAACTAGCTTTGATGCTTTGGATTTAGCCGAGGACAGAGGACGTTTCTCTGAATTGCTGACGGAATTGAAAATTCCTTTTCCACAATTTGGAATTGCAGAAACGGCTGACGAAGCTTCCGCTTTGGCTGATGTATTAGACTTTCCATTATTGATTCGTCCTTCTTATGTGTTGGGTGGTCAAGGAATGAAAATTGTGATTAACAAGCAGGAACTAGAAGAACATGTTGTCAATTTATTGAAAACAATTCCAGGAAATAAATTGCTTTTAGATCACTATCTTGATGGTGCGATTGAAGCAGAAGCCGATGCGATTTGCGACGGTGAAAATGTGTATATCATTGGAATTATGGAGCACATCGAACCTTGCGGAGTGCACTCTGGAGATAGTAATGCGACATTGCCACCGTTTAATTTAGGTGAATTTGTGATGCAACAAATAAAAGACCATACTAAGAAAATAGCATTGGGTTTAAGTACTGTAGGTTTAATTAACATACAATTTGCGATAAAAGACGATATTGTTTATATAATTGAAGCCAATCCTAGAGCGTCGCGTACCGTACCATTTATAGCGAAAGCATACGGGGAGCCTTATGTGAATTATGCGACTAAAGTAATGCTGGGTCACAATAAAGTAACCGATTTTAAATTCAACCCACAGTTGAAAGGATATGCCATCAAGCAACCGGTTTTCTCTTTTAGTAAGTTCCACAATGTCAATAAGGCATTAGGGCCAGAGATGAAATCAACAGGAGAAAGCATCTTGTTTATTGATGACTTGAAAGACGATCAATTTTATGAGCTGTACTCTAGAAGAAAAATGTATTTGAGCAAATAAGCTCAAATTATGCATATAGAAAAGCCCCGTGATTGGGGCTTTTTTTGTGGAATAAAAGTACTTCGATACTATGTTCTAATTGAATTTTTTTATGAAAAGTGAAATTACTTTAACAACATTAGTGATCCCATCGTTTCGATCCCGTCAAATAAGTTTTGAAGGCGAATATTTTCGTTTTCAGCATGCTGATTGTTATCATGATTTGCAATAGGAACTGAGATCGTATTGACTTTTAGTAATTTTTCAAATAAATACAAAGGAAGACTACCTCCCATTGTTGGTTGCAATACCACTTGATCATTAGTTGTCGCTTGAACTGCCGCTATGACTTTTTTAATAATAGGTAAATCCATTGAAGTACGTTGTGCATTTAGTCCATTTTCATTTGTAACTATTTTTATAATTTTCGAATATTGACTTCTTTCTTCATCTGTAGGTTCTTCATTTGTAACAAAATAACCTTGTTCGATTACATGATCAATAACTTTTTGTTGTTGCTTTTTCCAGTCATTACCTAGCACTAATCTTAAGTCAAGTACAGCATTTGCAGTGGTTGGAATTTGATTCGACGCCATTTTTCCTACGTTACCGCTTTGCATGCCATTTATGTTCAATGATGGTAAGTTTATCGCTTCATTTAAGGATACACCTTTCATCTCCGGCGCACCCATTCCAAGTTCTGTTTTCATTTGATTATCAACAGAAGGCACATTTAATAAAGCCAATTTCTCCGATGGACCTAATGGAATTACATCATCATAAAATCCTTTGATAGTCACTCGACCATCATTATCTTTCATTGAAGCTAATAATTGCGCGAGCATCATTGCAGGATTTGGTGCCCAGTTTCCATAATGTCCACTGTGCAAAGGTCTTCTTGAAGCATAAACAGTGAGGTCGAGATGTGCATCTCCACGAACACCAAAATAAATTTGTTTTTTTCCAGACTGATGAACTGGACCATCACATATTATCCATAAGTCAGACTGCAAAAGGGTTGCGTTTTTTTGTAATATTTCATCTAGATGGGTTGATCCTGCTTCTTCTTCCCCTTCAAAAAAGAATTTAAGATTGTAAGTGGGCTTTAATCCACTTTTATTGAGAGCGTCGTAAGCATTTAATATGGCATCAACTCCTGCTTTGTCGTCTGATGCACTTCTAGCATATATTCTCCATTCGTTGTTGTATTTGCCATCTACTGGGAAAGGAATATTAATGCCCTGTTTATCTATAGCATCTGTATATAATTTAGGCACAAAAGGACTTAGGTTTTTATCCCATTGGTCAGGGTTTACTGGTTGTCCATCGTAATGTGCATAGAAAATTAATGTTTGTTTTGCACCCGGTACAAGGACTTCTCCATAAACTGCAGGAGTACTATTTACAGTTTCACCTTGTAACATTTGTACGTTTTTAATACCTTTTCTATGCATCATTGACATAATAAAATCAGCATTATCGCTTAGGCTTGATGGGGATACTGTGGTGTTAGGTAGTTTTAAAAATTCTGAAAATTCGGTGATTATATCGTTTGCATTTTTTTGTGTGTATTTTCTGATTTGTAGACTTTCTACTGATTGTGCAGTAAGGAATTGCGTTGTTAAAATCAATAATAAAGTAATTTGGTTTAGCTTTTTCATAAGGTTTGTTATGTATTTAAAAATAATAGTAAAAATTGATTCCGTTCAAATTTAATCTGCAGTTAATTTTAGCTGGAGTAATTTGCGCCCTAGTGTAAAACTATACTATATCCGGAATGTATATGATAGGCCTATTAAACTCATTGAAACTCTTTCACTAATGGTAGTAGTTACAGAACTAAAGTCATCCGGATGTTCTTCAATCCCGTTTTAGGTTCTAGGTACAAAAGTTTTTGGCTCTTAAAATTATTAATTTTATATTTCTTGAATTTGATTGAATCAACAAGCAAGAACCTACAATAAGAATAGAAGTCCCAAAAGGATAATCTTTAATTTTTAAACCATGTTGCCACAAATAGCATTAGTAATTAGCAAAGTTATTCCAAAGATTACATTTCTAAATACTGTTGCAATTCCTCTATCATTCTGTTTTTCCTGTCCTGCTTAAGGCACATTGTTATAGTCTACTATTAGGAAACACATTTTTCCATATTTTATTAAAATTGCAAGTAGTATAAATAGTAACACAACTATGATTATTTTTCTATTTACTTGATAAATGGTAACTTGTGTTTGGAATCTATTCAACAGTGCATATTTCAGTTTTTAAATATAGGGCATTTTAGCTACAAATATTTAATTGAGCTATAAATTGAGTTACTTTACTGGTATTGCATCATAATAGCTTTTAATTTATCATCTGAAATCTCATATAACACTATTGAAGCTCAACTTCCACAAAAGCTGGGCTGCAGATTTTAGATCCAAGTTTGAAGTAAAAGGGAAAAGTAGTGTTTCTCGAATGACATTTCACTTCTTTAATGGCATTGAATCTGTAAAATGAATGTAAGTACTTATCGCTGTTAGTGCTATATTTTTATTTCGTACTCTTGAATTCTCTTTTTATGGCTTTTTCAACTCGAAACGTTAAAATAATTAGAATTGTAATCATCAAAGCTAAACCTAAAAGCATAGCTATTTTTGCAGTAGGATAGTATAAATATCCTGATACAGCACTTATGGTTAGAAGTCCCCCTTGTTTCATCATTTCAATTGCAGCATACCTTTGTGCAAAGTCCCACCTTTCTGAGTTCTGCATAGAGCTACTCGTTCTGTAGCCATAAAGAGAGTTTATCTTTTTCGGTGGAAACTTAAACAGTATCAGACCTGCAATCATAAATAGTGGTCCAGATGATATTGGTATCAAAAACAAAGGGTTTTCAAACGGGCTTATCATATATTATTGTTTGATTTTATATTTTTTTTAAATCAATAAATAGGTGATTCTAATAAGGAGTGGAGTCGCAAAACTTTCATTTTCGATTATCGGATTTTTAAACCATTTTGCTGCAAAAAATCCAATAATAAAGAGCAAAGCCATTCCAAACATTGTATTTCTAAAGACTGTTGCAATTCCCTCAATATCCTGTTTTGCCTGTTCTTCTTTTGGCATGCTGGTACAGCCAGCTATTAGGAAATACATTTTTCTGTATTTTATTAAAATTCCAAGTAGTATAAATACTAAAGCAGCTACAACCATTTTTTTTATTTTTTGCGCTCGATATCATAACCTGTAGCTAAATACTTTTCAAGAATAACCCATGTGGCTGTAGCTAAAGATATGTCATTTTAGTTACAGGCATTTAAAAGAGAAACACTTTAATTTACTTCATCAGTATTGCATTATAATAGCTTTTAATCCGTTCTTCGAATTCTCATAAGATAATGTTGAATACCCACTTCCACAAAAGGTGCACCATAGATTTCAAATCCAAGATTCAAATAAAAGGAAACAGCATTATTTCGCGCGTGACATATTATTTCTTTAATTCCATTGGATTTGCAAAAAGAGAGTAGTTCCTCTACTAACAATTTACCGATACCCTTTCGTTGTTGGTTGGTTTCAACAGCCATCTGCATGAGCTGCGTTTTCGTTTTTTCAGGATTTAGTGGATTTAATACGACACATCCAATAACAGTATTTTCTTCAATTGCTACAAAATGCCAAGCTTTGTGATCATGCATTTCCCAGGCATGATCTGGAACCCCAATGGGTTGCAATAAAATGCGATTTCTTAAATCAGTTTCTAATTGATATAGAGGATTACTGGTTTCGATATTTTGAATCGTTATCATTAATTGGTAGTATTTGGATTTTTAATGGTATTGTTTTTCTTGCCAAATATCTTTTTAAATCCTTTTACAGTCACCAATGCTATGATTCCAATAACTAAGCCGGAAATGAATTCGCCTACTATCGCGGGAAGTTCCTCTACTATGTGATGCAACCATTCGATTTTGTGCACAAAAATTCCCCCTGCAACTAACAGCAAAGCAATAGTACCTATAAAGGCAAGGCTTTTAATGACTATAGGTAGTGCTTGTATTAATATTTTTCCAACCAACTGAAAGGTGTTATTTTTATTAGCGGTTAGTAGTATACCAAAATCATCCATTCGTACAATCAATGCGACAATTCCATAGACTCCTACTGTGGCTAAAAAAGCAATGAAAGTGACTACAATAATTTGGGTCGAAATACCTTTGCCTTCTACGCTACCTAATGCTATAATTACAATTTCTACTGATAAGATAAAGTCAGTTACTATGGCTGCTTTTATTTTTCCTTTTTCTAAAGTTAATACCTCTTCCTTACTAGGTATTTTGCTTTCTATCGTAGTAACCGCTTGTTCGTGAGGGATAATATATTCGTATATTTTTTCAGCACCTTCAAAAGCGAGATAAATAGCGCCTAATACAAGTACGACAGTGATCAACCATGGTACAAAATAACTTAATAAAAAAGCGAGTGGCAAGATTATCAATTTATTAAAAAAAGACCCTTTCGTTATTGCCCATAAAACAGGGATTTCTCTAGAGGATACAAATCCTGATGCTTTTTCAGCATTTACGGCTAAATCATCCCCTAATATCCCCGCTGTTTTTTTAGTGGCTATTTTACTCATCACCACAACATCATCCATAATAGCTGCGATATCATCTAGCAGTGCAAAAATTCCTGACGCCATATTCTATTTTTTGTTTAGTTGTTCTTTAAAAAAATCAATTGTTCGAGTCCATGATACTGTAGCTGCGGCTTCATCGTACCTTGGTGTTGTATTGTTATGAAAACCATGATTGACTCCAGGATAGATAAAAGCGGTGTTTTCTATATTGTTCTTTCTAAGTATAGCTTCATAAGCAGGCCAACCTTCATTTACCCGACTGTCTAAACCTGCGTAATGCAGCAGTAGCGGTGTTGTTATTTGTTCTGCTTCCTGAGCAGTGGGCTGTCCGCCATAATAAGGCACTGCTGCAGATAGAGTAGGAACTTTTACCGCCATCATATTGGCAATCCAACCTCCAAAACAAAATCCCACAACACCCACTTGACCATTACAATCTTTATGCGACTTCAGGTAGTCGTACGCTGCGATGAAATCTTCGAGCATTTCTTCACGAGTCCGTTTTTTTTGCAACGCTCTTCCATCATCGTCATTTCCAGGATAACCGCCTAACGGAGATAATGCATCTGGTGCTAGGGTGATGAACCCTTCTACGGCAGCTCTCCGTCCTACATCTTCAATATAAGGATTCAGTCCGCGATTTTCGTGTACTACGATGATTCCGGGTAGTTTTTTTTTCGTCCCCGTGGGCTGCGATAAAAGAGCCTTGATTTTACCGCCTCCTTTAGGAGATTCATAAGTAATGAATTCTGATTTTAATCGTGGATCGCCGGGTTTAATTAATAGGGAATCCACATAGTTAGGTGTCATAAAACTAAGTAAGGAAGGAACAGTAAGAGCTCCCACAGCAAACAGGGATAACTTTTCAACGAACCGTCTTCTGTCAATTTTGTTATGGGCATAGTCGTCGTATAGGTCAAATACTTCTTGACTGATATCTTCTTTGGTTAATTTTTTCATGGTTAGCACTTTTGTTAAAGTTAAGTTTTTGGTCAAATCAGTAGAAAACACAAATATCTTCGAGTCCTTTTCTTTTTATGTCCGGAACCCAGCAGTCTTCAGCCGGATAACCTACGGGAATTAGTAGAAACGGTTTTTCATTTTCAGGTCGGCTAAGGGTTTTGGTCAGGAAGTTCATCGGGCTAGGGGTATGGGTTAAAGAAACCAAACCTACTTGATGTATTGCTGTTAACAAAAACCCAGCGGCTATACCCACACTTTCTTGAACGTAATAGTTGTTTTTCTTTTTGCCGTCATCACCAAATTCATATATGCGTCTAAAAACGATGATGAGGAAGGGAGCGGTTTCTAGAAAAGGTTTGCGCCAGTCCGTACCCAAAGGTTTTAAATCGTCTAGCCAGTCACTCGACATGCGGGATTCATAACTTTGCAGTTCTTCCTCTTCGGCAGCGATGCGGATTTGTTTTTTGATTTCGGGATTTTCAACCACGCAAAAAGTCCAAGGCTGCTTGTGTGCACCGGAAGGGGCTGTAGATGCCGTTTTTATTAGGTTTTCAATTACTTCTCTGGGAATTGGTCTATCTGAAAACGCTCTTGTCGAACGTCTAAGGTCCATGGCTTCAAAAAAGGAGAGAGAACGCGCCAGCATTTCTTCGTCAGAAAGAATGGGTTTGCGATAGCGGATATAAGGATGGTTTTCAATTATTTTTTTATCGTACATAGTGAACGTTTTTTCCTAACGTCAAATATAAAAAAAATAATGAGTCTAAAGAGTAGATTTATGTCTCAAGTAGTCGCTTTTACCGGTAACTACAAAAATCCCTCGATAGGGATTTTTGTAGTTTTCCGTTAGAATTTAATGATACTGGTTCCTGTTGATTAAATTTTTTTTATACCAGATAATCGCAAAGTCAGCGACCTCCGACAGTTTTCCAGGTTCTTCAAACAGATGGCTTGCCCCAGTAATAATTTTCATCTCTTTTAAACAATGTAATTCGTCATAAGCCGTTTTATTCATTTCGATTACTGACATATCCATGCCGCCCACAATTAACAATGTTGGAGCTGTTACTTGATGTAAGGCACTTAATGCCAAGTCAACCCTGCCGCCACGGGAAACTACCGCTTTTATAGTATCACCAAAATAGGCCGCTGCCCTTAACGCTGAGGCCGCTCCGGTACTAGCTCCAAAATAGCCGATTGATAGCTCTCTAGTTTTATTATAATTCATAAGCCATTCTGTTGTCTCAATTAATCGGCTGGCTAACAGGTCGATATTAAATCTGTTTTCGTAATCGCCATCTTCTTCCACAGTAAGCAAATCAAACAATAAAGTAGCAATTTTTTCTGTTTGAATCAGTTCTGCTACCATTTTGTTTCTGGTACTGAATCGACTGCTACCACTTCCATGGGAGAAAACAACAATTCCTGTCGCACCCTCAGGGATTATTAAGTATCCTTTTAATGTTACATACTTTAAGTGGATATCTATTTCTAATTGTTTCATAATTTCCATTTTTTGAATAATTGATTGGTATTATGTGTTTTATTTACGCAAGTGGATGCGTACTTTTCAACATCTGGAGTAGTTCATCGTCTTCTACCTGATGAAAGTCTTCGTAGAAATTACCTACGCCTCTGAAATCTTTTGAGGCTATCAAATACACAAATTCATCAGTATTTTTTTCAAATACGGATAAAGTATCGTAGGGTAAAACTGGAACGGCAACAATAATTTTTGCAGGTTGATGCTTTCGTAGCATTTTGAGACTTGCCAAAAGGGTGTTTCCTGTCGCAATTCCGTCATCAACGAGAATAACATTTTTATTTTTAATGGCTACGGGCTCTCTATCGCCTCTGTAGAGCTTGTGTTTTTCACGCAATAAATTTCGGAGTCGGATAATTTCTCTTTCTACGTATTCCTTAGGTACATCAGAATGAACATCTACAAGGGTAGAATCCATCGAGACGGCGCCAATTGCAAATTCTTTATTGGATGGATGACCAATTTTTTTAGAAAGAATAATATCTAAGGGAAGGTGTAAATTTCTAGCAATTTCATAACCAAGGGGTACACCTCCTCTGGGTACAGCCAAAACAATGGAATTACTGTTTTTGTACTTTTTTAATTTTTCAGAAAGTAAGGTAGCTGCTTCTATTCGGTCTTTTAAAATTTCGTTATACATCGCGCAATTTTTAATAAAAACAATAGGTATCTACATAAAGTTACTGCTTTATAATTGGTTATGAAATATAGAAGAGCATTTTATTTAAACTTATATTTTTTGACTACTTATTTTGATAACGCCAGAGCAACAGTATTTTATTTACGAGACCTATAAGGCGTCCTGCAAAAAAAGGCTTTTAGGTACTTACATAATTGAAAGGACTGTTGCCTAATTAAAAAAACAAAAAAACGCGACCTCGTTATTAGTAGACGTAGCTAAAGCGTGGTGAGAGCTGTAATTTTATTTCAATTTTTTTTTATTCGTTCAGTTGCTTTAAATAAATTGGACGGTAAGTTATTTACAAAAAAGGATCCTTCTTACTATCATTTTTTTAAATATAATACTACAGCCAAACTAATAATCACTACGATTCGTTTTGCGAGTGATTTAATACAGGTAGAATAAACTACTACACCTGTTGTAAATCGCTATTTCTCTGATAAAACAAATTTTTTGGATGCTGATTAATTTTAATTAATTTTGGTCACAGATAAGATATAGGAAATGGCATTGTTAGAAACAATAAACCTAAGGGCAAAAGCGGATAAAAATACAGGGTTTGGGACTAATGCTAGCGCTTATGGCGGTCGTTTCGTCAATAAAAATGGGAGTGCTAACGTAGAAAAGCGAGGGATGCCTATTTTGCAGCGCATCAGTTGGTACCATACGATGATTGATATGGGGATGTGGCGATTTATGCTAATCATTATCTCTTTCTATGCGGGTATAAACTTTATATTCGCAAGCATTTATTATGGAATTGGAATCGAACACTTAGATGGAATTGAAGGTACTGACAGCGAATGGGTAAAATTCGGACAAGCTTATTTTTTTAGTGCGCAAACTTTCACTACCGTTGGCTATGGACATATTAGTCCAGTCGGGTTTTTGACAAGTGCACTTTCTGCTGCTGAGGCATTAATTGGTTTACTTAGTTTTGCTATTGCCACAGGATTATTCTTTGGACGATTTAGTAGGCCCACAGCTTTTTTAAAATTTTCGCACAATGCTGTAATTGCACCTTACGGTGATATAGCTGGATTGATGATTCGCTTAACCCCTTTTAAAAACACTAATTTTACTGATGCAGAAGCTAAAATAACGTTAGGGATGAGTATTGAGGAGGATGGAAAAATGATCAATAAATTCTATTCATTAGATTTAGAATTGGAGAAAATAAATGCGTTGTCATTAAGTTGGACCCTAGTTCATCCCATTACCGAGGAAAGTCCCTTGTATCAATTCACTGAAGATGATTTTGCCAATACGCAAGGCGAAATTCTTGTTTTTGTAAAAACATTTGATGACATGTTTAGTAATACGGTAGCTATTCGCACTTCTTATACTTTTGAGGAAGTAATTTATGGGGTTAAATTCGAGCCGATGTATACTAGAAGCATGGACAACGCAAAAACTATTTTGTATTTAGATAAGTTGAATTCATTTACGGATGCTCCTTTTAATCGATAATTTGCATCTTGTTTAAAAGTACCAAGTACTCTTTTTGGCATAAAAGTATATCCCATTCGCAGCTGCGGTCGAGGTGTTGCTTACTACCATTTAGGATCATGAATACGATCAAAAAATTCATAAATGATAACTTACTAAACAATTATTTATACGTAAATAATTGTTTACGATTTTTTTATATGTTTTTTTTTATATGTAATATGAATTAAAAAAGAAACTGAATAAAAAAAATAGATCGTGTCCAAGTTAACATAATTTCAATAATTATTTTGTTAGCTGTATTGATCACATCTTATTCCGTGACGAGTCAAACTTTTGTCGAAGTAATTTACCTATTGTGATTATTACCACTGATAATGATCCTAGCACAAACTTGCCGCTTTAAATTACAGATGAACCGAAAATCGTAGCCG
>JBLIKD010000030.1:0-17645 GCA_047636275.1 Flavobacterium sp.
CTTACAATGTGCTCAACTGTTCTGTCGTTCTTAACCGTGGTAAGTTTAAAATACTGATTTATTAAATCGATGGTTATTTCACTTAACCGTTCAGTACCATTAGGGCTGCTCATTCCTACGGAAAGTGTACCTTGAAAATGATCCCAGTTGCCCTTAGGATCGTGGTAATGGATTGCTTTTTCTAACAATTGCTTTCCACTAATCTCTTGAGCGGAAGTCTTGCAAACCATTAAGACACAGAATAAAAATATAATTCTACTAACGAAAGCAATACTTGTTTTGGGAATAGAGCGTATCATATTGTTTTAGGGTTGAATTAAAAGAAAAGTAAACTTTGTTTAATCCAGTTTATCCGTCAATTTTTTAAAAACGGCTCTTGCATCTTTTCCTTCGTATAAAATCTCATAAACGGCATCTATAATAGGTGTTTTAGCACCGTAGCCTTGATTTAGTTTGTAGGCGCTTTTAGTGGCATAGTAACCTTCAGAAACCATGCTCATTTCCATCATGGCGCTTTTGACTGTATATCCCTTCCCAATCATATTTCCAAACATCCTGTTTCTGGAAAAAACAGAGTATCCGGTTACCAATAAATCACCCAAATAGGCTGAATCATTAATGTTACGCTTCATTTTATGGACCTTCTTGATGAATTTTTTCATCTCTCGAATTCCATTACTCATCAATACGGATTGGAAATTATCGCCATAGCCCAAACCGTGCGCTATCCCCGCTGCTATTGCATAAATATTTTTAAGCATAGCAGCATATTCAGTTCCTATTATATCATCAGTAATCTTCGTTTTAATATAATTGCCCGATAAATGTTCGGCTACGACTTTCGCTTTTTCGGCATCCCCACAAGCGATGGTTAAATAAGATAAGCGCTCTAAGGCGACCTCTTCAGCATGGCATGGACCCGTAATTACTCCTATGTTATGGTAAGGGATATCATATTTAGAGTGAAAATGCTCTCCTACAATCATACTCGTTTCAGGAACGATTCCTTTGATGGCAGAGAAAATAATTTTGTCCTCTAGAGAAACAGTAAGTTTTTCTAATTCGTCATTTAAAAAAGCAGATGGTATAGCAAATATAATATAATCAGCGTAAGCTACTGCTTCATTGATATCGCTTGTTAGCTTTAATTTTTTTGTGTCAAACTCAACAGAACTTAAATAGTTAGGATTGTGTTTGTATTTTGTAAGGTGTGCTATCGCCGTTTCATTTCGCATATACCACGAAACTTCAGAAAGATTTACGCATAACATTTTTGTTATTGCCGTTGCCCAACTTCCACCACCAATAACTGCAAATTTTGTTTTTCCGTTCATCTGTTATTTAAATTTAACCAAAAGTACTGTAAAATGAATTAATTAAACGGAAAATAAGAATTGATACTTCAGGTTTTGTTTTATAAAAAAGTCGAATTATAAATCATTAAATTTTTTTATAATTTAAAGCAATATCTATGCTTTTTTAACGTTATTGAATACTATAAGCTAATATATTTAGTTTTTTTGAGATTTGAGTTAGTTAGTGAGTTTTGGTGTTAGCAAAAAAGGCGTCCTAGAATTTAATTCGAGAACGCCTTTTTATTGTAAATTGGTTTTTCACTATCTTAATCTAGTAACTCATCTCAACTATAGATTTTACTTTATCTAGTGTGATATTTTGCTTTTCTCCTAAACCTTTCCAACCTCTTTCGTCAAAACGATTCACAATAAAATCAGCGGTTTTATCATAGTCTTTTGTGTAATCAGATAATTTAGTATCCATTCCCATGGTATGAAAAAATTCAACTGTTTTAGCGATTGCCTCGTTTGCAATTTCATCGTCAGTTCCAGTTAAATTGAAAATACGTTTTCCGTATTGTGCCAATTTTTCTTTTTTGGTTTCAAACATAACTTTATATAAGCTTGGTGCAATTATAGCTAAGGTGCGGGCATGATCGATTCCATACATAGCAGTTAGTTCATGACCAATCATATGTGTTGCCCAGTCGTTAGGCACCCCTTTTTGTATCAGGCCGTTTAATGCCATGGTACAACTCCACATAAAGTTAGATGCTAAAGCGTAATCTTTTGGTTTTTCTACCACTTCTGGACCAATTTCAATTAAGGTTTGCAGAATTCCTTCTGCAATTCTATCCTGTAAATATCCTTCATGAGGGTACGTTAAATATTGTTCCATCACGTGAGTATAAGCATCAACTACACCATTTTGCAATTGTCTTTTCGGTAAAGACTGAATTACTGTTGGGTCACATATAGAAAATTTTGGAAACAAAGCAGAACCACCGAATGCCAGTTTTTCTTTTGTAGCTTCAATAGTAACCACAGCACCAGAATTCATTTCGCTTCCTGTTGCCGGCAAAGTCAACACAGTTCCAAAAGGCAATGCATTTTCTTTAATTAATATTCGTTTCTGTAAAATTTCTATTGGGTCACCCTTATAATTAACAGCTCCAGAAATAAATTTCACACCGTCGATTACTGATCCACCACCTACTGCAAGTATAAAGTCTATTTTTTCTTCTTTAACGATAGCGACAGCTTTCATTAAAGTCTCAAAATGGGGATTAGCTTCAATACCTGAAAACTCCACTATTTCGTGTCCCTTAAGGTTATTTATTACTTGTTCGTGGATCCCATTTTTAAAGATGCTTCCACCACCGTAAGCTAATAGTATCTTAGCTCCTTTTGGTACAAGATCTCCTAATTTTTCTATTTGTCCCTTCCCGAATACCAGCTTCGTTGGGTTATATAATTCAAAATTTAACATCTTACTTTTGTGTGTTTAATTGGTGCAATAGTTTTTCAGCAACTAATTTAGATGAAGCTGGATTTTGACCTGTGATCAATAAACCATCTTGTACTGCATAAGGATGCCAATCTTCTATTGAAGAATACGTAGCTCCGTTTTCTTGTAAAGCATCTTCTAATAAAAATGGAACAACATCTGTTAATCCTACGGCTGCTTCCTCAGTATTTGAAAAGCCGGTAAGTTTCTTTCCTTTTACTAAGAATTCACCGTTAACTTTTACGTTTTTCAGTGCTGCTGGTGAATGGCAAACAAATGCTACTGGCTTATCATTAGTGTAAAAAGCGGCAATTAAAGCAATTGAATTTTTGTCTGTTGCTAAATCCCATAATGGCCCGTGACCTCCTGGATAAAAAACAGCATCATAATCAGACTCTTTTACATCAGCTAATTTATGTGTTTCTTTTAATTTTGCTTTTAATTCAGTGTCTTTGTCAAACCTTTTGGTATCCTCTGTAGCTGCAGATGGATCTTCGCTTTTTGGATCAATCGGTGGCTGACCTCCCTTTGGAGTTGCAATATCAATGCTTACTCCTTTGTCTGCTAACTCATAATAAGGAGCAGCAAATTCTTCTGTCCAAAAACCTGTTTTTTCTCCTGTGTCTCCTAATTCGCTGTGACTAGTAAGAACAAATAATACTTTTTTCATTTCTTTTTTATTTTGTGCAGTTGCATCAATACAACCCGCGGTTAATGCTATAATGGCAAATAATGCTATTTTCTTCATGTTTAAACTTCTTTTTACAAAGATAAGGCTAATATGGTATTAGTAAAAATAATTTAAATTATGTTTGTGATAAATATATTTATATCATGGTGAATTTAGAATGGTACCGGACGTTTAAGTCGGTTTATAAAAACGGTAACTTTTCATTAGCAGCTAAAGAACTGTTTATTAGTCAGCCAGCTGTAAGTCAGCAGATATCAATGCTCGAAGCACACGTTGGTTATAAATTGTTTAATAGAAAATCCAAAGGCGTCGAACCAACGGAATACGCTAAGTTACTCAATAATTTAATCATTGAAGCTTTAGATCGACTAGAAAACGTAGAGAATGGTTTTAGAGCTAAGGCTTTGAATACGAACAGCTTAATTTCTGTAGGAATTTCGAAGCACTTGTTCAGTAGTATCGGGAGTTCCTTACTTTCAAAATTTGATTATATTGATTTTAGTTTTCATGAGAACGAAATGCTTTTTGAATTAGTGAATACGAAGAAATTAAATTTTGCTGTTCTGACTAAAAAGTATCATACTTTTGATACTATACAAAAGAAGGTGGGGGATATCAAACAAATTATTGTTGGATCAATGAATATTGACACTTCATCAGTTAAATCCAAAATTAAAGGCAAAGACTTTCCGGAAGTGGAACATTGGCTAAACAAACAAAAATGGTACAGTCATGATTCAGGTATTCCACATATAAAATTATTCTGGCTTTATGTTTTTAACAAGAAGAGGCCCTCAATGATTCCTAATTTTATTATCCCATCTGAATATGAAATGCTGGAATCGCTTTCGAAAAACACAGGTGTTGCAGTAGTTTGGAATTGTAATGCTAAGCCATTTATTCAAGATAAGAAATTGAAAACAGTTTGGGACAGCAAGCAAATGCCAAATACAGAAGTTTTTTTATTGTCAGCTAAAAATGATAATCTTACGAGCGCTTTTCAGGAGATAGAAGCTGAACTGAAAATTGTATTGGAGTGATTACTTCTTGTAAAAATTATTATGATCAATATATTCCCAAACTTTAGTCGGTAATAGAGGCTGAATATTTTTTCCTTCTTTAATGCTCTTTCTAATAAAAGTGGAAGAAATTTCGACTATCGGAGCGTCAATTAAATGTACTTTTGGATGATTTTTTAAATCTGAACTTTCTGATTCGGATGAAATTATTTCGCCAGTTCGATCTTTGGCTTCGATCCGTGGATAGACATAGATCGAATGATTTTGCAAAATAACTTCAAAATTTTTCCATTTGGATAAGGATGTTAAGTTGTCTTTTCCCATGATTAACGAAAATTCATGATTTGGGTATTTCTCTTCTAGGTGAACCAAGGTATTTACCGTGTAGTTGGGTTGTGATAATTTGAACTCAATATCTGAGGGTTTCAATTTTTGAAAACCCTCGGTAGCAAGGTGCGCCATTTGCAGTCGATGGTAGTCGTCGAGCAAAGTGTTTTTTTTCTTGAACGGGTTATGTGGCGTTACAACTAACCAAACCTGATCTAAGTCTGAATTTTCAGCCATGTGATTGGCAATGATTAGGTGCCCAGCATGAATGGGGTTAAATGTTCCGAAATATAGTCCTATTTTCATATTTTCATTTTTTAGTGCTTAGTAGCTACTACCTAGTTCTTAAATCAATCCTTAAAGTTAAAAATTAAAAGTTAAATACACTTAAAGTATTTTAACTAGAATTAGGAACTGAGAACTCGAAGCTATGGGTTATACATTAAAAAGTAGGGACTAATAATTTCCATTACGAGGCTGAGAACTATCTCGTACTAGGTTGAGGACCATGGACTAAAAGCTATCGGTACATATAGACTATTTACTTACAAAACTTTTCACCAATTGATGCGCTTCTTCCAGGGCAGTATCTAAATCGTAGTTTTTGATAATTACATCAAATTGTGGCGCAGTTGCTAGTTCTACAGATGCTTTTGCAATTCGCATATTGATTTTGTCTTCACTTTCAGTAGAGCGTTTTTTCAAACGAATTTTCAACTCGTCAATACTAGGTGGTTTTACAAAAACGGCTAGTGTTTCATCTGGAAATTTAGACTTGATTCGCAATCCACCAGCAACATCAATATCAAAAATCACATTTTTTCCTTTGGCCCAGATACGGTCTACTTCGCTTTTTAAAGTTCCGTAGAAATTGTCTCTGTAGACTTCTTCCCATTCCAGAAAGTCGTCATTCTTGATGTGTTGTTTGAATTCTTCTGTTGAAATGAAGTAATAATCTTTTCCGTTTGCTTCTTCACCTCTTGATTCGCGGGAAGCTGCTGAAATGGAGAATTCTAAATTCAAATCTTCTTGGCTTAATAGATGTTTGACTATCGTTGTTTTTCCAGATCCCGAAGGTGCCGAAAACACGATTAATTTTCCTCCTTTGCTCATTTTTTTATTTTTTTATTTCCCCTACAGGGGCTAAGAGGCTACAACACATTTAAAACCTGTTCCTTAATCTTTTCTAATTCGTCTTTCATTTGAACGACTAACTTCTGCATTTGTGCATGATTGGATTTAGATCCCATGGTATTAATTTCGCGACCCATTTCTTGGGTAATAAAACCTAATTTTCTGCCGTTAGCTACTGTTCCATTTAGCGTCTCCAAGAAGTAATCCAGGTGATTTGTTAAACGTACCTTTTCTTCGGTTATGTCCAGTTTTTCTAAATAATAGATTAATTCTTGCTCAAAACGATTTTCATCTACATTTACTTTTAACTCATCAATAGCCGTTTGTAAGCGATCTTTTATAGCTTTAACACGTTCTGAGTCCAATGCTAAAGTGTCAGTCATGTACTGTCGAATATTTCCAATACGCAATTGAAATTCTTTTTCTAACGATACTCCCTCGTCTTTCCTGAAAGTCATGATGTTACTCAAGCCTTCCTCGATTACGACTTTGATTTGTGCCCAATCATTTTCATCGATTTCATCGCGCTCAATTTTCATCGCGTCCGGCATGCGTACAGCCATTTTTAGCAGTTCTGTTTCGTCCGCGTCGGCATAAATGTCTTTCAATTGATTGATGTAGGCTTTTACGATGGGTACGTTCACCTTAGTGGTGGTTTGTTCAGCAGTGCTTTCGATAAAAATAGAAAAATCTACTTTTCCTCTTTCCAGCGTTGAGGCAATTTGAGTTCGTAAACCCAATTCCATTTCGCGGTAAAGAGAAGGCATTCTCACATTCAAATCCAAACCTTTACTGTTTAAGGACTTAACTTCTACTGTTATTTTCTTGGTAGGTAATTGAATAGTTGCTTTACCAAAACCGGTCATTGATTGTATCATATAATTTTCTAAAAGAATGCAAAGGTAGTAAAAAAAAAGCCCCTAACCCCCGAAGGCGGAATTCGAGAAATGTAAACATTTTATATTTTAAGTAAAATTCAGTTCCATTTATTAATAACAAGATAGAAATTAGTAGTACCTGTTTTTGATGGATATAAGCTATTTTTCCTTCTTAATGCGTTGGGGAGATGATGTTACCAGATAGACACCGACAAATATTAAAATTGCCGATAGTATTTTTACCAGATTTAATTCATCCTTACTTAAGCTAATAGCAAATACCGTTGCAAATACGGGTTGGAGATAAATAAAAACAGCAACGGTTGTTGGTTTTAATTCTTTCATGGTGAGTAAATTTAACAAATAGGTAATAAAAGTGGAGATGACCACTACAAATCCTATTTTCCAATAAATCAATGTTGGTACCAATGCCCAATTAGCGGCTTCAAATTGGCTCCAGCCAAAAGGCAATACCATTAAAAACCCGAATAAATAGATCCATTTCACAAAGGTGAAGGCATTGTATTTATCCATTAATTTCTTGACGATTATCAAATAAAAACCATAGGAGATTGCATTTATTAAAACCAGCATATTACCGATACTAGCATTTGTGGCGCTGCCTATTGACTTACCATATAATATAAGAAATGCTGTACCCGTTAGTCCTAGGATAATACCCGCGACCATGCGTTTCCGCATGCGCTCTTTAAGGATAATTGCCGAAAGGATCAATACTATCATCGGTGTGGTCACCATAATCACGGATGCCGAGATTGGAGAAGTAAGGCTTAAACCCTTAAAAAAGGTAAGCATATTAAAAGCAACACCAAAGAAGGCTGCAGCAATAATCCGTGGAAAATCGTGCAGAGCTATTTTTTCCTTTGGCATAAACAACCAAGACAGCCAAAACAAAAGCATGGCACCACTTACCCGCAACAAAATAAAACCATAAGCATCGATGTACTGTGGCATTACATCCTTTGCTATGGTGAATGTGATTCCGTAAATAACTGAAACAATTGTAGCACCAAACAGTGCAACATTTCTTTTAGACATTAGCCAATGCTTTCATGACTTGAAGCATGTTTTGTTGGGTTCCGCCAACGTAAACCCCATTATTAATGACAAAAACAGGTCGGCTCAAAAAAGTATAATGCTCTAAAATGTATTTTTTATAGTCCTCTTCAGTCAAGGACTGGTCTTTTAAATTCATAGATTTATACAACTGTGCTTTTTTGCTGAACAACGCTTCATAACTTCCTGAAAGTTGGTGCATTTCCTCTAGTTCCTCTGCCGTAAGCGGATCTTGTTTGATGTCACGAAACACGAGATCATTTCCTTTTGGTAACGATTTTATAATTTTTCTACAAGTATCGCAGGAAGCGATATAATATATTTTATTCATAATAGTCTGTATTTTCTTAGTGCAAAGAAAATTCATTTGAGACGGAAAATGATTATTTTTATCAAAAAATTAGAAAAATGCGACAAACATTAGACATTACCAGAACAAGCAGAACAATAGTATCTCAAATGCTGGCGGGACATACTTTAGACCAGTTGAATACAATTCCAGAAGGATACAATAATAATTTAATTTGGAATATTGCTCATATCATCGTCGTGCAGCAGATGTTAGTTTATAAATTATCTGGATTACCTATGATGATTTCAGACGAAATGGTCGAGAAATATAAAAAAGGAACGAAGCCAGAACATATTGCATCGCAAGCGGAGGTCGATGAAATCCAACTATTACTTATGGAAACCATTAATCAGACTGAAAGCGATTTAGAAAATAAAATTTTTAGTAATTATCAAGAATACCCAACATCTGCAGGGATTGTACTAAAAAGTGCTTCAGATGCGATTGCCTTCAATGACTTTCACGAAGGGATGCATATTGGGGTTATAATGAGTATTCGTAAGTTTATTTAGGGGGTAATACTATTTGGAGCTACACCCGCTTTCCAATACACCCTCTTACTTTTCACCCTTTTTTTCTAAGTTATAAAAGGAGCTTTCTCTGATCGCTCTTTTCTACCAGAAAAAATAGATTGGAGTGCAAGAGGGTTTCCGCTGCCATGGTGATTAAGGGAGTTTCACGATTTAGGTATTCATAAAATCGAATAATTTCTATTATATGTTAACATCTTCGTCAAAGTTTGAAAATTTGACGAAGGTTGTAATAGGAGTCTGAACCTGCTAATAGGTAACTACTTAGTCATTAAATAATCATTGACGTCCCTGTAAGACAACAATAATTCTTTTGTTCCATCAGCATAGGATGCCGTTTTGTATGGGTTGTAAAATAAAAATAATCCTGTATCGGTATAAAACAGGTTTTGAGGCAAATGAAAAGTGTTGTTTTCAAACAGTAATTCCGTTGCATTAATTGATTTGTTTTCGGAAATTTTATATTTATTTCCGAGTTTCTTTTCAGCGAGGGCTCTAAAGGCATTCTGATCTTTGAACAATTAATGGTGTAAAATTGTTTTCCTTGTGTTGGGGTCAAGCAGTAAAGATTGGGGTCCTTGATACCCATGTGCTTCTCCGGTGTAGGCGTGGTGTCTGTTCTCTATGTTGATAATATTCGTGGATACGTATTTTCCCTCACTAGCAATTTCAACTTCCCAACCCAAAGTATTTTTTTGAACTTTTTTGTATGGGTTGATTGACTAACTCCTCATAATCGGTAGAAGTATCTGTTTCTTCTCCAAAGTACAAGACCTCTTTCAAAACGGAAAACATTTTACCTTGATGCTGTTGGCCACGATTGAGATGCTTTTCGCAATAGGAATTCGAACACTTAATGAAGAATAATTATCCTTACAGCCAAAGCTTTTTTTTTCAAAAGACTAACTTTTAAAGGCTAATTCTTTTTGACAACATGCCAAAAGAAAGAACAAAGAAATAAAAAGGATATAATTTTTCGTCTCGAAGCAATGTTAATTAAATACAAAGGTACCAACTTGTTCCTTTCTTAGAATTAATTAATGGGTAAGTTTGTAAAAGCATTAAAAACTGAAATCATATGAAATTCAATACTAAAACAATACACGGTGGGCAACATCCAGACCCAAGCACTGGGGCAGTCATGCCACCCATATATCAAACCACTACTTATGCACAAACAAGTCCTGGTCATCCTATAGGGAAATACGAATACAGCAGAACTGCAAACCCCACACGAACAGCTTTAGAAAACGCATTGGCGAGTATCGAGAATGGCGCAAGAGGACTGGCTTTTTCATCTGGGTTAGCGGCAACAGACTGTTTGATGCGGGGATTGAAACCAGGTGATGAAGTTATTGCTATGGATGACTTGTATGGGGGAACTTACAGATTGTTTACGAAAATTTACAAAGATTCAGGTATAGTATTCCATTTTGTAGACATGAATGACATGGAAAAACTCAAGACGTTGATTAATGTAAACACCAAATTAGTTTGGGTCGAAACGCCAACGAACCCGATGATGAAATTGGTAGATATCGAAGCAATTGCTAAAGTTACTAAAGCGAATAAAGTGCTTTTTGCTGTCGATAATACTTTTGCAACACCGTACTTACAGAATCCATTGGATTTAGGTGCGGATATCGTTATGCATTCAGCAACAAAATACCTTGCAGGACATTCTGATGTTATGGCAGGCGCTTTGATTATGAAGGAGGAAGAATTAGGGAAACAAATGCATTTTCAACAATTTGCTACCGGAGCGATATTGGGACCTATGGATAGCTTTTTAGTGCTCAGAGGAATAAAAACATTGCATTTAAGAATGCAAAGACATTGCGAAAATGGAGAGAAAATAGCTGAATTTTTGAACAATCATCCAAAAGTTAATACCGTGTATTACCCTGGACTGTCGAGTGATCCTTTTCATGAAATTGCTAAAAAACAAATGCGTGGTTTTGGAGGAATGGTTTCTTTCAATTTCGTCTCTGGTAAAAAAGAAGATGCAATTAGTTTTTTGGAAAAAATAAAACTGTTTACTCTCGCAGAATCTTTAGGGGGAGTAGAGTCACTGGCAAATTATTCGGTAATGATGGCACATGCATCGATTCCAGAAGATAAAAGAAAAGAAATCGGAATTACCGATGATTTAGTTCGTTTGAGCGTAGGTATCGAAGATGCAGACGATTTGATAGACGATCTAAAAATAGCATTAGCATAAATAGCTTAGTTTCTTCCTCTTTCTTTAAGAGTAATAATCCGTAAAAAAGTCCGTTTCTAAATTTTAGAATTGGGCTTTTTTATATCAAATTTTTAGGTCTATTGCAGGTAGTAGATATAACCAACATTAAGCCAGACTAACCAGTCGTTTGCTCTATTCTCTTTGTAAATCTCAGGCTTTGGATTTAAACCATCTACCCAATTGGAAAAAAAATATTGAAATCTCAAATCAATCATTAAGTCCCTCAATGGGCTTAATTTATAACGGGTTCCTACACTTGAAACGACTGACCAAACTGTACCCCCTTCTGTAGAAAAACCAAAAGGGCGATTGTCAGTTGGGGTTAAATATTTTGGAAATGTAGTTAGTGGAGTACCTAAGGGCCCTAATGTAGAATAGGCTGTGGCGTTGTAGTGACTAAACTGGCTTCCAAGACTTATAAACGGTCCCAAACTACCTGTTCTTGCAGTGAAATCTCGGATGCTAAAAGGGAAATACTCTAATTGTATACCTATGTTAGTAACAGCTGTACTTCCTTTCATTGCCCGCAGTTGCTTTGCTCCAGTACTAGTACGCTCAGGGGCTACCCATTCTCCAAAATGGTCTAAATCAGTTTTATTATAGGAAAGTTCACTTCTCAGTTTAAAGTGGTCATTAAAATAAGTTTCAGGAGTATAACAGTTGCATTCTGCTTCATAGGAAAAATTGATATAATGAATAATCCCTATTCCCAGACCCGTATTCCCTGCATTTGTATTTAGATCATACCGCTGTCCATAATCAGATTGAAAAGCTACAGGTCCAGCTATCACACCTATTTCATGTGAAAAGCCGAATTGTGCATTTGCATTAAATGAAAAACCCAATAGAACAAATAAAAAGAGAGCAACGTATTGGAGCATTTTTGTTAAAATTTCAGGTATTGACAAATCTATAAAAAAAATCATTTATCCCTTAAAAATAATTTAAAGATAAATAAATAAAAGTTGAATTGCTTAAGAAAAGCACAACGTTTTTCAATAATTTACAACTTCAAAAGCTAATTTTTTATCGAATTAGTAGTGAAAAGATAATTCGCCAAGATATAGTTAAATAGTATTAATAATTATTCCAAGAACTCGTACATTTGGGGTCACTAACGAAAACGTTTTCTTAAACGTTAATAATCTAATAATCATGTCACAAAGTATAACTACTTTTATTGAAGAGGTTACAAAAAGAAACCCAAACGAGCCGGAATTCTTACAGGCAGTTTTAGAAGTTGCTGAAACAGTAATTCCTTTCATTGAAGAAAATAAAAAATACCAAAACAAAATGCTTTTGGAAAGAATGGTTGAGTCTGACCGAATCATTACTTTTCGTGTAGCTTGGATTGATGATAAAGGAGCTACTCAAGTAAACAGAGGATATCGCATACAAATGAATTCCGCTATTGGACCATATAAAGGGGGGCTTCGTTTTCATCCTTCTGTAAATTTAAGTATTTTAAAATTTTTAGCATTTGAGCAAACTTTTAAAAATAGCTTAACCACATTGCCAATGGGCGGTGGAAAAGGGGGTGCTGATTTTGATCCTAAAGGAAAATCAGATAATGAAGTAATGCGTTTTTGCCAAAGTTTCATGACTGAATTGTCTAGGCACATTGGTGCAAATACAGATGTACCTGCTGGTGATATTGGTGTTGGCGGAAGAGAAGTTGGATTTATGTTTGGTCAATATAAAAGACTGAGAAATGAATTTACAGGAATTTTAACGGGTAAGGGACTTTCTTTTGGGGGTTCATTAATAAGACCCGAAGCTACAGGGTACGGAAACGTATACTTCGCTCAAAGTATGCTGGAAACTAAGGGAAGTAGTTTCGCAGGTAAAACAGTTGTTGTTTCTGGATCGGGGAACGTTGCTCAATATTCTACTGAAAAAGCAACTCAATTAGGCGCTAAAGTAGTTACGATGTCAGATTCGGCTGGATATATCTACGATGCTGAAGGGATTGATGCTGAAAAGTTAGCTTTTGTAATGGAGCTTAAAAATGAATTAAGAGGAAGAATTAGCGAGTATGTTGAGAAATATCCAAACGCTAAATATATCGCTGGAAAACGTCCATGGGAAGTAAAATGTGATATTGCATTACCTTGTGCAACTCAAAACGAATTGAACGAAGAGGAAGCTGAAACTTTAGTAGCAAACGGATGTATCTGTGTGGCTGAAGGGGCTAACATGCCAACTATGCCCGACGCAGTTATTGTATTCCAGAAAGCAAAATTATTGTTTGCTCCAGGAAAAGCAGCAAATGCAGGTGGTGTTGCAACTTCAGGACTAGAAATGTCTCAAAACTCATTGCGATTGAGCTGGACGTCTGGAGAGGTAGATCAAAAATTAAAAGAAATCATGCTTAATATACATTCTTCATGTGTGAAGTACGGTTCTGATTCAAATGGATATGTCGACTACGTGAAAGGGGCAAATATTGCTGGTTTCGTAAAAGTAGCTGACGCTATGCTTGCTCAAGGAGTGGTATAAATCTTTTTTTAAATAATTTGAATGCCTTCTACCATTCCGATATTTCGGGATTGAGTAGAAGGCATTTTTTTTTGGTTCCAGTAAAAACCTAATACTTTGGTTTGTATTATATTTGTGAATCATAAGTACCCTATTTAATGAAAAAAATATTTTATAGCTTTCTGATTTTTTTAATCTCACAAATGGTTTTTTCTCAAAATAATTTGCTGTGGCAAGGCTATTTTTCATACAATGAGGTTAAGGATGTTTCTGTCTCCTCCACCACAATTTTTGCTGCCTCAGAAAATGCTTTGTTTTCTAAAAATACAACCGATAACCAAATCAAAACTACCAATACGATTGATGGGCTTTCAGGTCAGACAATTAGCTCCCTTTACTACAGCGCCGTTTTTGATAAAACATTAATAGGGTATGAAAACGGACTTATAGTCTTGATTAACGAAGCTGATGGTACCATGTTGAAAGTAGTTGATATTATCAATAAGCAGCTTCCTGCAAATAGGAAAAAAGTGAATCATTTCATGGAATTTGATGGGATTGTTTATGTTTCCTGTGACTTTGGTATTGTGCAATTTAATCTAAAGAGTATGCTTTTTGGCGATACTTATTTCATCGGGGATGCTGGTACAGAAATAAGTGTTAGACAAACAGCTATCCATAACGGTTTTATTTATGCCGCCACAAACAACGGCATTCGTAGTGCTTCCATTATAAATAAAAATTTAAATGATTATGAGCAATGGGTTAGGATTGCTTCGGGTAGTTGGTCTGGCATAACAGCCTTTGCTGCGGAGTTGATTGCAGTTAGCGATTCCGGAAATATAAATAAATACAATACGAGTACAAATTCTTTTATCCAGTTTTCTACACTACCAGAGTCTGCTGTCGACATCCGCGCAACTGGGAATTATTTAATTGTAACTACTGCAGCTAGTGTCTATGTCTATAGTGAACAATGGAGTTTAGTACGTCAAATAAACAACGTTCAAGTTACGGGTTATAGTCCTGTTTTCACTTGTGCGACTAGTATTAACGATATAATTTACATTGGTACAAAAGAAAATGGTTTATTAACTACTACAATTGTCAAGGCTTCTGCTTTTGAAAACATAACACCAATGGGGCCGTTGCGAAATAATATTTTTGCTTTTCAGACTACCTCAAATTCCTTGTGGGCAGTTTATGGAGATTATGATGCTTCCTATAATCCGTATGCATTAGATAGTTACGGTATCAGTAAATTCAGTCAGGATGGATGGTTAAACATTCCTTATGCCTCTGTTTTAGGTGCGAAATCAATATGTAGGATAACCGTGAATCCTAATAAAGAGGAGGAAGTATATGCCAGTTCTTTCTTTTCGGGATTATTAAAAATAGATGCAGACAAGCCCACGTTGTTATACGATCAAACCAATAGCGGCTTAGAATCATTAACATTTGCAGGTCCGAATTATATTGATATCCGGATAAATGGGGCAGTATTTGATAAAAACGGAGACCTCTGGGTGACGAATAGCCGAGTGAAAAACGGGTTAAAAGTGTTGAAAACCAATGGACAGTGGCAGCGTTTTTCTACGGAAAATATACTAGATGCTAGTGAGGACAATAGTTTTGGTAGAATGCTCATTGATAGAAACGGTACAAAATGGATGGCAACAAATAGAGATGGTGTTGTTGGTTTTAATGAAAGCAATAATACCTTCAAAAAAATTACTGTAGGCACTGATACCGGAAATTTACCGGCTTCAGATGTTAGAGCTTTAGCCATAGATAATAGAAACCAACTGTGGATAGGGACTATAAAAGGCTTGCGAGTATTGCCTAACATAGGGAATTTCCAGACAGGGGATCAGCTAACGGCTAATCCTATAATTATAGTGGACGATAACCTTGCTCAAGAATTACTTTATGAGCAATTTATCACAGATATTGCGGTAGATGGGGCAAACAATAAATGGATAGGAACTGCAGATTCCGGTTTGTTTTTTGTGTCACCAAATGGGCAGGAAACTAAGTATCATTTTACGATAAATAATTCTCCTTTGCCTAGTAATGTTATTAATGATATTGATATAAACAGTTCGACTGGAGAAGTTTTTATAGCCACGGCTAAGGGAATGATTTCGTTTAAAGGAATCGCGACAAAAGCTAGTGAAGATTTAACGAATGTTTATGTGTATCCAAACCCAGTTCGACCTGAGTATGACGGGACGGTCAAAATTGCCGGATTAATTAATAGGGCCAATGTGAAAATCACCGATATTGCCGGTAATTTAGTGTATGAAGCTATTTCAGAAGGCGGCACAATGGAATGGGATACGACTGCTTTTGGTAAATACAAGGTGGCTTCGGGAGTATATATGATTTTTATATCGGCACAAGACGGAGTGGAAACTAAAGTTAAAAAAGTGATGATTATCCGTTAAATTTTAAACACGCATGCAAGTTAAAACAAAAGCGATAGTTCTTTCGTCGATAAAATTTCAGGAAAAAAGCTTGATAGTAAAATGCTTTACCCAATCTCATGGATTAAAGTCCTATTTTGTTAGGGATGCCTTTTCAGGACGAAAATCCAATCAGAAAATAGCTTATTTCCAACCTTTAACGATCCTAGAAATAGAGGCCATTCATAAGAACAAAGGTACATTAGAGAATTTTAAAGAAATAAAAATCAGCACTCCTTTCCAGACCATACACACTGATATTTACAAGAGCACCATTGTCATGTTTGTGTCTGAAGTTTTACATCATTCGATCCATGAAGAAGAAAAGAACGAGTCGCTTTTTGACTTTCTAGAAGCGGCTTTGCTTTGGCTGGACAATCACGATGAAATGGCTAATTTTCATTTGATTTTGATGCTGGAGACTACAAAATATCTAGGGTTTTATCCAGATATCTCTGATATGGATATGCCTTTTTTTGAAATGACTGAAGGTGTTTTTACTCCCTTTCACGCTATTAGTTCTTTGAGTGAGCATGAAACTAATTTGTTTAAAAAACTAATTACTTTGCGCTTTGATACCGATCAAAAGATTTTTCACGTAATTGAAAGACAGCTGCTATTAAAAATCCTAATTAATTATTACAGGCATCATCTCGATGGCTTCAAGAAACCAAAATCGTTGGATGTTTTAAAAGAAATCTTTTCATAAAATTAAAATTTTTTAGAAAAACAATCTTTATATAAAAAAGTAAAGTATATTTGTCTTTTAATCAAATTTGTTTTCCTTTAAGGAAAGTGAGCTTTAATTACAACACTTATGAAAATAAAATCAGAGCAAGAAGAGGCGATTGGGAAAATTGAAAAAATTACGGGATATCAACTTCCTAATAAATTTAAACTAATTGGGTTGGTTTTGTGTATTATTTCAATCTTCTTAATTTTAATTATTGCATCCTCCTTAGAAAACGTTAAATACAATGATGTATTGGATAGAATTGCAAAGACAGTACTGGTTTTAGGCTTGCTGATAATATCAATTTCTAAAGAAAAAATAGAAGATGAATTAATTGCAAAAATCCGAATGCAATCCTATAATTATGCTGTAATAGGAATAGTGATGTTTTATTTAATAAAGCCATTTATTAACTATGCTATTGTGTTTGTTTTTTCATCCGCGCCTCGAATGGAAGGTAGTAAAGATATTGGTCTTTTAGCACTTTTGCTGACTGTGCAGATTTTTACTTTTAGGTCGTTAAAAAAAGCGTACAATGAAGAATAAGCTAAAAATTGAACGGGCCATTTTAAATATTACGCAAGAGGAATTAGCTCAAAAAATAGGGGTTTCTCGCCAAACGATAAACTCTATCGAAAAGAACCGGTTTGTGCCATCAACAATACTAGCGCTAAAATTGTCAAAGTTGTTTGAAAAACCAGTTAATGAGTTTTTTGAGTTAGAGGGGGACGATTGATAAGGTATTTAAAAAGAATATTTAGGATTAATGTAATATGTAAGTAGGCTTCGCTAAACAAAAATTCCTGTCAGTACATGAATTTCGTGTTTAATTATTCAAAATTCCTTACTTTCGCACTTCGATTAAAGAAAAGGATAAAATGAGCACAAAATTTACTGAATACAAAGGACTTGACTTA
>JBLIKD010000031.1:0-17575 GCA_047636275.1 Flavobacterium sp.
AAAGAGATCCCGATTGACATCGGGATATGCGATTCGTATACTTTTTTGCAAAGCAAAAAAGTGATTCTCTTATTACATATTTCTTCGATACTGACCACCCACTTCGAATAATGCTGACGTAATTTGCCCCAATGAACAAACCTTAGTGGCTTCCATTAAGTGATCGAATAAGTTTTCGTTATTAATGGCTGCTTCTTGGATCGTGTTCAACATTTCATCGACTTTATCATGATTTGCTTTATGCAAGTTCTCCAGCATCGTGATTTGGTACAATTTTTCTTTCTCAGTTGCTCGAATTACCTCAGCTGGAATAACCGTTGGAGATCCTTTAGAGCTTAAGAATGTATTTACACCTATAATTGGAAACTCCCCTGTGTGTTTTAACGTTTCGTAATGCAAGCTTTCTTCTTGAATTTTAGAACGTTGGTACATGGTTTCCATAGCACCCAAAACGCCACCACGTTCAGTGATTCTGTCAAATTCTAATAACACAGCTGCTTCAACTAAATCAGTCAATTCTTCGATAATAAAAGCACCTTGAATTGGATTTTCATTTTTGGCAAGACCCAATTCTTTATTGATAATCAACTGAATCGCCATTGCACGGCGCACAGATTCCTCTGTTGGGGTGGTGATTGCCTCATCATAGGCATTAGTATGTAATGAATTACAGTTATCATAAATAGCGTACAAGGCTTGTAAAGTCGTACGGATATCATTGAAATCAATTTCTTGTGCGTGCAAGGAACGACCTGATGTTTGAATATGGTATTTCAACATTTGAGCGCGTTCGTTAGCTCCATACTTATTTTTCATGGCTTTTGCCCAAATTTTACGCGCTACACGACCGATAACCGCATACTCCGGATCAACTCCATTCGAGAAAAAGAAGGATAAATTAGGTCCAAAATCATTAATACTCATCCCACGACTTAAATAGTATTCCACATAAGTGAACCCGTTTGAAAGTGTGAAAGCCAATTGTGTAATTGGATTTGCTCCTGCCTCAGCAATATGATACCCTGATATTGAAACCGAATAAAAGTTCCTTACATTTTTTTTGATGAAATATTCCTGCACATCACCCATTAAACGCAAGGCAAATTCAGTAGAAAATATACAAGTGTTTTGTGCCTGATCTTCTTTTAAAATATCTGCTTGAACCGTTCCACGGACTTGTGACAAGGTTCGCGCTTTAATTTCATTATAAATATCTAAAGGTAAGACCTGATCTCCGGTCACACCTAAAAGCTTCAACCCTAACCCATTATTCCCTACTGGTAAATCACCTTGATAATGAGGGCGCTCTACTCCTTTTGCTTTATAAATGGCATTGATTTTTACCTCAACATCCTTTTCTAAACTATTTTCTTTGATGTAATACTCACATTGTTGATCAATGGCAGCATTCATGAAAAAGCCTAAAAGCATAGGTGCCGGGCCATTGATAGTCATACTTACTGATGTCAAGGCATGAACTAAATCAAAACCTGAATACAATTTTTTAGCATCATCTAAACAACAGATAGAAACGCCAGCGTTCCCTATTTTTCCATAAATATCAGGACGGGTGTGAGGATCATTTCCATATAAAGTCACACTATCAAAAGCTGTAGACAATCGTTTTGCCGGTAATTCAGCACTTACGTAATGAAAACGTTTGTTGGTTCTTTCTGGTCCTCCCTCACCTGCAAACATGCGAGAAGGGTCTTCTCCCGCCCTTTTGAAAGGGTATAAGCCAGCGGTAAACGGATATTCTCCAGGAACATTTTCCTGCAGACACCAGCGTAGAATATCTCCCCAAGCTTTGTACTTTGGTAATGCTATTTTCGGAATTTGAGAATTGGAAAGTGATTCCGTATGCGTTGGCATTTTTATCTCTTTATCACGTACTTTAAAAGTATAAACGGGGTCTTTGTATTTATTTATTTTTTCATTCCACGTCAATATGATTTCCCAATTATAAGGATCTAAATCCATTTTTACTTTATCGAACTGATTCAATAGGAGATTTAGAAAAATTTTATCTTCAGCAGCTCCTTCTTTTTCAGATTCAATAGCAGTAGGTAATACAGAAGCATCATCAATTCCTGATTTTGTGATAACAGGAACTTTTCCTGAAACTGTTTCTATTGTTTTGAAAACACCATATAGTTTTTGAGCTACTTGTTCTTGGGTCAAAGCCGTTTCATCGTAATGACGATTACTTTCGGCAATCTCAGATAAGTAACGGGTTCTGTGTGGTGGAATAACATAAATTTTCTCACTCATTTCACGAGTGATTTCGAATGTTGATTTCAAATCAGAGTTTGTTTTTTCAACCACCTTATCCATGATCGCTTTGTACAAGGTATTCATACCTGGGTCATTGAACTGCGAGGCAATGGTACCAAAAACTGGCATTTCATCCGGATTCACATCCCACAGATTATGGTTGCGCTGGTATTGTTTTTTTACGTCGCGGATGGCATCTAGAGCTCCACGTTTATCAAATTTGTTTAAGGCCACTAAATCAGCAAAATCAAGCATGTCGATTTTTTCTAATTGGGTTGCAGCACCAAACTCAGGTGTCATCACATATAATGATACATCTGAATGGTCCATTATCTCCGTATCTGATTGACCAATACCGGAAGTTTCCAAAATAATAATATCATATTTAGCTGCTTTAATCACTTGGATCGCATCGGCAACATATTTTGATAAAGCCAAATTAGATTGACGCGTTGCTAGAGAACGCATGAAAACTCTAGGACTATTTATTGCATTCATCCGGATTCTGTCTCCAAGAAGTGCTCCTCCTGTTTTTCGTTTTGATGGATCCACAGAAATCAAACCAATTGTTTTTTCTGGAAAATCAACTAGAAAACGACGAACCAACTCATCCACCAAAGAGGATTTTCCTGAGCCTCCTGTTCCTGTGATTCCAAGAACTGGTGTTTTGCAGGTTTCATTCATTTTATGAATAGCCTCCATAGCAGGTTTCGCTATTTCTGGAAAATTTTCTGCTGCAGAAATAATTCTGGCAATTGCCGTAGGATTCTTTAAGGCTAATTGTTCTACTTCATTTGTCAGTTTATCGCCTACCGGATAATCCGAACGTTCCACTAAATCATTTATCATTCCTTGCAATCCCATAGAACGACCATCATCTGGTGCGTAAATACGAGTAACTCCATAAGCTTGCAATTCTTCAATTTCATAAGGCAGAATAACTCCTCCACCTCCACCAAATATCTTTATGTGTCCAGCTCCTTTTTCTACAAGCAAATCATACATGTATTTAAAATACTCCATATGACCTCCTTGATAGGATGTCAAAGCAATCGCATTTGCATCCTCTTGAATAGCGGTATTCACTACTTCATCTACACTACGGTCATGACCAAGATGGATTACCTCAACACCTGTGGATTGAATAATTCGTCTCATTATATTTATGGCTGCATCGTGACCGTCAAATAAGGCGGCTGCAGTAACAATTCTTACTTTATTCTTAGGAATATAGGGCGTTTGTGGATTCATTTTGAGGATATGATAATTATACTGCTGCAATTTACAATTTTTTTTAATGATTGACTGATGTTCCTTGCAGATGTTAGTAAAAAAGAAACAATCTTCTCTAGTAGCCCCGATAGAAGTGGAAATCCTTTCTTTTTTTCTAAAAATATGAACAGATTTCAGATTAAAAAGAAAAGATTACAGCGCATAGCGGGACAATTGCCACTTAAATAAATCCTAAAATTTATGCTCCATAAACAATTAGTGGCTTTATATTTGAATAAATACTATTTTTGAATTGAACCTGATGGTAATTAGCGGAAGTAAACAAATATAACGACGAACATGAAAAAAATTTTGATTTTAACAATGGTGTTTTCTCTTTTTGGTTGCGCTGAGATGCAACAGGTGATGAATCAGTTCCCACAGACAGACGGTGCTGGACTCATTACTATTTCAGGAGGATTAAAGGAAGCCTTGAACAACGGTATTTCTAAACAGGTAACCAAGCTAACTGCCACAGATGGTTTTTACAAAAATGAAGCGGTAAAGATTCTTCTTCCAGAAGAATTGAGAAAAGTGGATGCAGGATTAAGAAGCATTGGTCTTAGCTCTTTAGCCGATGAAGGTCTTAAAGTGTTGAATCGTGCGGCAGAAGATGCGGTGAAGGAAGCGACTCCTATATTTGTGGATGCGGTGACTAAAATGTCATTTGCGGATGCAAGAGGAATATTGATGGGGAGCGAAAGTTCAGCAACTAATTATTTACAAAATAGTACTTCTACCGCTTTATATGGAAAGTTCAATCCCGTAATAAAAAATTCATTTACAAAAGTAGGTGCTTATAAAGTGTGGACAAACATTATTACTAAATACAATAGCATTCCGCTGGTAAGAAAGGTAAATCCCGATTTAACGGACTATGTTACGAATCAAGCACTTAATGGAGTTTTTAAAATGGTGGCTGTCGAAGAAAGAAATATCAGAACAAACCTGAACTCCAGAACCTCTGTTTTATTACAAAGAGTTTTCGCTTTGCAGGACACTAAGATTTAATTCTTCTTATTCTCACCAAAGCCATTTGAAAATTATATAAAAACAGCAGTTGACAGAGATATAAAACATCCTTAAACAGTCTATTTTAGCTAAAATGATTCAGTTTCGATCTTCCGTTCATGCACTGTATGAAATAAGAAAATTAAACTAAGCTTATTTTTGTTGCCCAAAAAAAAAATTAAAATTACAATAACCAGTCATTTAAGACACGTAAAGAACCCATTATCATGCAAAAAATTACGCTACTTATTCATTGCGAAGACCAAAAAGGAATCATAGCTACTGTGACCAATTTCATCCTAAAAGTAGAAGGGAACATTACCTATCTAGATCAGCATGTTGATGTAGAACGAAATGTTTTTTTTATGCGATTAGAAAGTGAACTCACTAATCCAACTATTCCCTTAGCATCCATAAGAGCCGAATTTCAGCAAACCATAGCCACTACTTTTAATATGTCTTGGGATCTCTATAACAAAGAAGTAAAACCAAAAATGGCATTATTCGTATCCAAATACAATCATTGTTTGTATGATATATTAGGGCGTTACAGTGCCGGAGAATTAAATGTGGAAATCCCATTGATTATCTCCAATCACATGGACCTAAAACCGATCGCTGATCAATTCAGTATTCCATTTTTCCATGTTCCTTTTACGAAAGACAACAAAGTAGCGGGAGAAAGGCAACAAATCGAATTACTCGAAAAGCACGAGATCAACTTTATTGTTCTGGCCCGTTACATGCAAATCATAACACCAAATTTGATTTCGCTCTACGAAAATAAAATCATCAATATTCACCATTCTTTTTTACCTGCTTTTCCGGGAGCTAAACCCTATCACTCTGCTTTTAAAAGAGGAGTAAAAATCATTGGGGCCACTAGTCATTACGTTACCGAGGAATTAGATGAAGGCCCAATTATCGAGCAAGACATCACTAGGGTTTCCCACATCAATTCTGTAAACGATTTCATCATGAAAGGAAAAGATTTGGAGCGTACTGTTTTGGCAAGAGCCATAAAACTGCATGCCGAAAGAAAAGTAATGGTTTATTCCAATAAAACGGTAGTATTCTATTAGAGCAACACTGCTTGCCTATTAGTTTCGAAACCCTCTATTTTTAACATTGTTTCTGCGAGTTAGCTTTTCTCAAAAAACGACTTTGCTATCTTAATTTGTGGGATACGAATCCCTTTACTCGTCAGATAAAGTAAAAAGAACTGTTTCTGTTCAAACAAAAATGCAAGTATCTAGTTTGGGCTATCTAAAAAACACCAGAACGCCATACCTATCACGAGATTTGTCACTTAAGTAGCGCTATATTCATGTAAACTAAAATATTTTCATTGCCTGAAACAATTAAATTCCCAACAAAATTCTTGTACTATTCAATGTCAAGATTATTAGGGCCACTGTATTCTAAAATAGTTCTGATGTTACCATAATAATGGAATGCCTTCGCAATCTTTGAGTAGGGAACTTCTGTTTTTTTAGTAGAAATAAAAATGATAAAGAACTATTTTTCTACCCAGCCGAGCATAGGTCTTAAAAAATACGCTATTACAAAAAGCAAAAAAAATGATTAATGGGTACTTTAATGCTTGATTATCTTCATATTAATCATACTAAATTAGAAGCAAATATATTACTTCATTGCTCTAATAAAGAGATTAACCTATTGATGAAAGCACTAATAATAAACAGCTGTTTTTTCGGTATCATTAGGCACTAATTCAAGTGACTTAGTACTTACGGTGTTGCAGTAGTTAAATGAAAATAAAACATTAGAAAAAGACCTGTGATTCTAATTTAACTACCTGTTAGCTAGACAACAAAGTATTTTCTACCCGATTAAAATGAAGTGAAAAAACTTAACTTATTTACAACAAATTAATAACAAAATCTTAACAATAACTCGCCTGCATTTGTCTCACCTTTGTGGAGTAATAAACTGGTTATTTATTATTTGGTTTTGGTTAGTTAAAGAAATGCCGGCGTCTGAGGATACCGGCATTTTTTTATTTGGTTCCACTCATAAAGGATAGAACTGCCTCGTTAAAAATATTGGGCTGCTCCACATTTACCACATGACCACAGTTCGCAACAACAAAAAGTTTAGACGACTTATAATGACTATCAACCACTTTTCGCACTGATGGTAAAAACATGTAATCTTCTTCTCCCATAACGTAAAGCGTAGGAATATTTAACTCGCTCTGGCGAAACCACTTAAGGATAGGATTAATTTCAGCTGTCAGTTTAAACCATTTTAAAAATTCTTTATGATATAATTTTTTCGCTTCATTTATAAAAAGAATACGAGATTGTTTATGATTATTTTTAGGCATAATCACAAAAGCAAAGAATCGGTACAAAACCAAATAAGGCAAAACATACTTGAACGTATTACCCAGACGCATTAATATCTGAGACCGGAAATTCATTTTTAAGATTGCTCCGCCAAGTATCATGCTTTCCACCCTGTACGGATACATCTCAGCTAATTGCCTAATAAGAATTGTACCCAACGAAATCCCCACAAAATGAGATTTTTCAATTTTGAGAAAATCCAATACCTCTAGAATATCATTGGCGAGAGCCGAAAAAGTATATTTTTGTTTGAAAGCCGTTTTTAGCGATTTAGAATTACCATGGCCGCGCAAATCCAATAAAAGTACATTATAGCGTTTTTTAAAATCCCTGACTTGTTTGAACCATATTGATGAGCTTCCCCCTGCACCATGTACAAAAGTGACCCATTGGGTACTATTCTGATTTTCGTAAATGGTATAATTAAGCACGATTTTTTTTTGTAAAAATAGTACTTTAATTTTAAATCCCAATCTTAACAATTTTTATTGCTCATTTTATGTGAATATGACTTCTATTTGCCAAAAAACACCTGCTTAATCAGGGTACCGCAAGAAAACAGTGAAATTAAAAAACTCCAAAAAGTATATAAAAAACTTTCTGAATTAAATTTCAACGGTGAAAAAATCTCCCTATCCACCACAACAGTTCGCAAAGAACAGCTCGTTCTTGAAGAGTGAGACGCATAATTAAAGTAGATTAATTTAAAACAATTCCCTTTACACCAGCAAGATTGTACAGCGAACTAGAAACTTTATCAAATACACCTAGCGTGTCTCCTTTTCATACACTTAAAAAGGAGTATTATATTTTATATCCTACCATATACCGTAGTAATTCCTTTGTAGAAATATTATTTAGAAATAATCTAAACAAAATTTTGAAATTGCAAAACTGTACTATATATTTGCGCAAAATTATTCTTATTCAATCTAAATAAATAATTATTATGACGCTAAAAAAGATGCTACTCTCGACATTATTAGTAGCAGGGTTAACAATCACTTCTTGCTCAAATGATGACATGCCCATTCAAGACCAAACTACTAATTATACTATTCCAGCCACCTATACTTTTGAAAGAAGCGGCTACACTACAGTGGACTTTTCAGGACAAAGCAGTCGTTTACTAATGCTAGAGGAGATGGGAAATACAATCAAAACTGCTGCTACAAACGGGACAGAAGTAAGTCAGTCCGTTTTGACCCAAATGTACTCTAATAGCAATAATGCTTTTTCGAATACCGCCCTAAATACATCAGGTAAACAATTAAAAGATAAAACTGCGGCTTCTAAAGACTACTTTCAATTATTCCTTGGTGGCGGAACAACTACTGAAAAAGTAAGCGTTCAATCCTTGTTTGAAACTCAATTAACTTTAGCAAATACAGCTAGCCTAGGCACTGCAGCGTCCTCAGGAGTAGCTGGTGTTTATTTAGATGGTACCAGTAAAAGATTGTTTGCTGCCAATGGATTAGAACCACAACAGGTTTTCCTAAAAGGGATGATGGGTGCTGCTTTCATGGATCAAATTGTCAATAACTATTTAAGTAAAAACAAATTAGACGAAGGAACAAGTAAAGTAAACAACACCAATAAAATCCTAGAAGATAGTAAAACCTACACGACAATGGAGCACACTTGGGATGAGGCTTATGGCTACATCTACGGCGTCGATGGTACAAAATTTTGGAGTAGCTACATTGACCAAGTAAATGCAGATGTTGATTTCAACAGTGTAAAAACAGCTATCGACTTAGCTTTTCGTACTGGTAGAGCAGCAATTGTAGCAAACGACTATGTTACTCGTGATGCGCAAATCGATATTATTAAAGGGAAAATAGCATTAGTACCAGCAGTGAGAGCAGTATTTTATCTTCAAGAAGGAAAATCAAAATTAACCACAGATAAAGGAGCTAAAGCTTTTCATGCACTTTCAGAAGCATACGGTTTCATTATTTCGTTGCGATACACTAACAAGCCAGGAACTGATAATCCTTATTTTACAAAAGCAGAAGTTGATGCTATGTTAACTAATATGGTAAGTGGTACAAATGGACTTTGGGATGTTGACACCCTTGGACCAAAATTAGACAGTATATCAGTGCAAATTGCTACTAAATTTGGCTTTACAGTAAGTCAAGCCGCAACAGTAAATTAATTTAGAACTACTAAAAAAATATTAAAATGAAAAAAATATTTATACTCTTTAGTGCTTTGCTAACTATCGCAGCTTGTTCTTCAAATGATAGCAGCGAGACTAGCTTAGAAGGCAATAATTACAACAGAACATTACTTTTAACAAACTGGGCAGACAATATTATCATCCCTAGCTATGTTAATTACCAGTCTAAAATTGAAGTATTAGCAGCAAACATTACTACGTTTAACAGTGTTACGACTGAAGTAAATCTTCAAGCGGTAAGAACATCATGGATTGATGCCTACAAAGCGTATCAGTATGTAGCTCTATACAATTTTGGTAAATCACAGGAAATTTACTTAAAAGAGAGTGCTAACACCTACCCTACAAATGTTGCTGGTATTGAGGCTAATGTCAATGATGGAGGCTACAACTTGGCATTATTATCACAATTTGACAAGCAAGGTTTCCCTGCTTTGGATTATTTGATTAATGGATTAAGTACTACTGACGCATTGATTGTGGCTCAATACACAACTAATGGTAATGCTACAAAATATAAAAAGTACTTGACAGATGTTACTGCCCGCTTAAAATCCAGTGCAGATAGTGTAATTACCGACTGGAATTCAGGCTATAGAAATAGTTATATTGCTAATAATGGGACCTCTGTGGGAAGCTCAGTAAATAGTACGACAAATAATTTTGTAAAAAATTTAGAGAAAAATATTCGCTCTGGTAAACTTGGAATTCCTGCAGGTCTTTTCTCCGGTGGCACAAAACACCCTGAAAAAGTCGAAGCTTTTTATAAAAAAGATCTTTCAAAAGAGTTGTTAAATACTGCTTTGAAAGCTTCTCAAGATTTCTTCAACGGTAAACATTTTAATAGTGCCGCTACTGGCGAAGGTTTGGGTTCTTATCTTGATTACCTCAAAACAATCCGTAACGGTGAGCAACTAAGTAGCATAATAAACAAACAGTTTACCACTATTTTTACGGCAACTGCTGCATTAAATGCTAGTTTTTCAACTCAAGTTACTACTGATAATGCCAAAATGATTTTAGCTTACGATGCGTTACAGCAAAATGTCATCTACACTAAGTTAGACATGATGCAAGCGTTAAACATTACTATTGACTACATAGATAGCGATGGTGATTAAAAAGCTTCTTGATCTTCTCTAAACGCAAGAAACCGTAACCAGAGAGAAGCCACCAATTCAAAAAAAATAGTTGACACTTTTTTTAAGCCAACTGATTTTTAATTAAAACTTTATGTCTACAAAGTATATCAACAAACAATCACATGCCTCGACGCTAGCTTTCTTTAGGCTGGCGTTTGGCTTGATGATGTTGTCGAGTTTAATTCGTTTTGCGAGTTTTGGGTGGATTAAAAAATTATATATTGATCCGCAATTTCATTTTACCTATTATGGATTTGAATGGGTAAAACCTTTGGGAAATTATACCTATTTACTTTTTATTATAGCTGCTGTTGCTGCATTATTTGTTGCGCTAGGTTATAAGTATAAATTAGCAATACTTACCTTCTTCCTAAGTTTTACTTACATAGAGCTTATGGACAAAACCACCTATCTGAATCATTATTATTTCATCACCATAATTAGTCTCGTACTGGTATTTTTACCAGCAAACTGTTATTTTTCAGTGGACGCTTATAAAGATGAAAAAATACGGTTTCAGAAAATTCCACGTTGGAATATTGATATTCTAAAATTATTATTGGCTATTGTTTACGTCTATGCTGGTTTAGCAAAACTAAACTCCGACTGGCTATTAGAAGCGATGCCTCTTAAAATTTGGTTACCCAATAATTCCAATCTTCCATTAATAGGTCCATTATTAAATGAAACCTGGGTGCATTATGTTTTTAGTTGGACTGGCGCTATCTATGATCTCGGAATTGTACTGTTATTACTTTACAAGAGAACCCGACTATTTGGTTTTATTTTAGTTGTTGTCTTTCATGTTCTAACTAAAATATTATTCCCAATTGGGGTGTTTCCTTATGTAATGATCATCAGCTCCTTGATTTTCTTTGATGCTAGTTTCCACAAAAAAGGATTGTCTATTTTAGGGAAATGTTTTCATATTTCCTTAGTATTATTCGAAAACGGAAAAGAAAAGGCACAACACTTCAACGCCTTATATAAAACCAAAATAGTCCTTATCAGCTGCTTTATTGCGTTTCAATTACTGTTCCCCTTTCGCTATTTATGTTATCCAAATGAACTGTTTTGGACCGAAGAGGGTTTCCGCTTCTCTTGGCGTGTTATGTTGATGGAAAAGGCAGGATACGCTACATTTAAAGTAAAAGATGTTGTTACTAAAAAAGAAATCACAATCAACAACAGTCATTTTTTAACTACTTTTCAAGAAAAACAAATGGCTTTTCAACCTGATTTCATTTTGCAATATGCCCATTATTTACACGAGTATTACAAAAAAAAAGGATTTAATAACCCCGAAGTTTACGTGGAAAGCTACGTCGCACTGAACGGAAGATTAAGCCAAAAATATATAGACCCAAAAATAAATCTAGCAAAAGAAAATGAAAATTTTAAACACAAAGCGTGGGTACTGCCTTTCAATGATACGATTAAGGGATTTTAGTATTCTCCTTCTCTTACTATTTTCTGCAGGTAGTATAGCCCAAAATAAAATTGTGGGCGTGATTACGGATGGAAATGGAAAAAAATTAACGACTGTAGAAGTCTACAATAAGACAACTAACATCAAAGTATTTACTGATGCTACTGGCGCTTTTGAATTTGATTTAAAAAAATCAGGAAGCTTCGATTTTGTTTTCTTCAAAGAAGGCTACTCCATTGTAGAACAAAACAACATTACAACTGGCAGTACCCTCACAATTGCGCTGACGAAAATCATCAACCTAACTGAAGTACTTATTAGGAAACAAAATGCTAAAATATTTGCGCTCCATAAACTGAAAGATATTGAAGGAACTGCAATATACGCAGGTAAAAAGACCGAAGTGGTATCTGTAAATAAATTGACAGCTAATAAAGCAACCAATAATGCCCGACAAATATTTGCTCAAGTAGTTGGGCTAACCATCAACGAAAGCTCTGATGGTGGATTGCAATTAAGCATAGGCGGACGCGGCTTAGACCCTAACAGAACTTCAAATTTTAATACTCGTCAAAACGGTTACGATATTAGCGCCGATGTTTTAGGGTATCCTGAAAGTTATTATGCCACTCCTACAGAAGCTTTAGAAGAAATACAAGTCATTCGTGGAGCCGCCTCTTTGCAATACGGGACACAATTTGGTGGTTTAGTGAACTTCAAGATAAAATCACCGACTAAAAAACCCTTTGAATTTACATCCAGAAACACCATCGGTTCTTACGGTTTGTTGACTAATTTTACTTCTGTTAGCGGTACAAACAAAAAATTCAGTTACTACAGCTTTTACAATTACAAACAAGGAAATGGCTTTAGACCTAACTCCGACTTTGAAAGCAAAAATTATTTTGCCAATTTGAACTATCAATTGAATGACAAAACTTCTTTGCATTTTGATTATACTTATTTTAATTACTTAGCACAACAGGCAGGCGGATTAACGGATGTAATGTTCAACCAAAACCCAACACAGAGCAACAGAGCTAGAAACTGGTTTGCGGTAGATTGGAATTTATTTGCTTTAAAATTAGAGCATAAATTCAATAACGATGCTGATTTCTCTTTACAGTTATTTGGCTTAGATGCCAATAGAAAATCGATAGGATATCGCTCCAACCGTGTTTCAAGTCCTGATACAGAGGGAACTGTTAGGGATTTAATTGTAGGGGATTTTGTAAACTGGGGAGCCGAAGCCCGTTATTTAAAACGATACAGCATAAATGACAATAGAAGCGCCTTTTTAATTGGAGCCAAATACTACCAATCACAAAACACCGGACTGCAAGGGCCAGGAAGTTCGGGTAGTGATGCCAACTTTAAGCTGGCTAACAACGAATTCCCTTTTTATGCCAATCAGTCGGATTATACGTTCCCAAACTTAAATTTTGCTATTTTTGGAGAGAATATTTTCAAAATTTCCTCTAACTTTTCTATTACCCCCGGTTTTCGATTTGAAAAAATACGCACCCAAGCCGAAGGCTCTTACCGCAAAATAAACCTAGACTTGGCTGGAAATGTAATCCTTGATGAAAAGCAGCAAGAAAACAATGTAAAAGACAGGAATTTTGTGTTATTGGGTGTTGGCTTGAGCTACAAACCACAGACCCAAATTGAATTATACGGAAACGTATCTCAAAATTACCGTTCCGTGACTTTTAATGATATCCGTACTGTTAGTCCAAGCAACGTGATTGACCCCAATATATCCGATGAAAAAGGATTTACTTCAGACATTGGTGTACGTGGACAATTGGGAGACAAAGTAACTTTTGACGCCAGTATTTACGGTTTGTATTACAATGACAAAATTGGGGAGTATGAAACTCGTAACCCTAATGGATCTGCTGCTGTAGTTCGTTACCGTTCGAATATTGGTACGGCAGTAACCTATGGTTTTGAAACCATGTTTGACTGGAGTTTAAACCGAACTTTTTTTGAACAAAAAGAAAATTTTATCTGGAATGTCTTCTCTAACATTGCCTTAACTGACTCACAATATTTAAAATCAGATGCTCCTAATATAGAAGGCAACAAAGTAGAGTTTGTACCTCTTTTTAACATTAAGACAGGAACGGGAATTGGCTATAAAAACTTTATGTCTAGTCTGCAACTTACGTATGTCTCCTCACAATTTACAGAAGCTAGCAACAGCAAAATAGATACCAATGATAATACCTACGGAATCTTTGGAGAAATCCCTGCTTATTATGTTGCTGATTTTTCAGCTTCGTACAAATGGAAAAGCTGGAAGCTGGAAGCAGGTGTAACTAACTTTACCAACAATAGCTATTTCACAAGAAGAGCTACCGGATATCCTGGCCCAGGAATAATCCCCTCGGACACAATGACATTCTATACTACACTAGAGCTTGTGTTTTAAAGGAGCGAAAAAGTCATAAAATTAAAAACCATTTAGAAATTAAGCACTGCGTCTTAATTTCTAAATGGTTTTTTCAATAATAACAAAAATATAATTTTAGCTTTCACAAAAGCAAGAAAACTACTTCCCTAAGCATCTAACTATAAAGTTTTTAATTAAAACCTTCATCAAATAGAGTGATTCGATAAAGCGAATTATATCAAAAACATTCAAATCTTGCTACAAACGATTATCATAACAAGTCACTTCGGGTAGCGAAGCATATCGAAAAATTTTGTTGCACTGCATTATGCAAAAACACTTCCTAAAACAATTTTCGGGATACGCTACACTGCAACTTTAGTGATTAGACCTGATGTTAATTCCCTATATTTTTATGTAGCATCTTGAAATAATCAAAAGCTTTTAAGAGGCGGCTGCCATACCAAGAAAACATTTCACCATCTACTATAACAGTTTGTGCCTTGTTTGTATATTGCTCTATTTCATATCCATCCTCTTTCTTAAATGGAAAAGGCTCTGAGGAAAGAAAAACAATTTCAGGATCTCCTTCTGTCTTCATTTTATCTAATTCAATCTCGGGATAACGTCCTGGAGTCTCGGGATTATCGTTATATATATTTTTGAAGTGATTTAGGGTTAACAGCTCATTGATGAAATTATCAGAACCAGCGACCATGTAAGGGTTTTTCCAAATGAAGTAAGCTACTTTTTTTGAGGGCTTGTCTTTGATAAAGTTTTTAAAATCATTCAAGGCATAAGCCAATTTATCATTCCATTTCTGCGCTTCGGTTCTACAGTTAAAAAGTTGACCAAAATCAGAAATGATTTGGAAATTATCTTCGATGGTAATGATATTAGTCACCCAAACCGGGCAAATCTCACTCAGTCTTTCAACAATTTCTTGAGTATTTTCTTCCTTATTGCAAATGATAATATCGGGTTTAAGCAAACGAATTTTTTCGTAATGTACTTTTTTGGTACCGCCAACACGTTTTTTAGTTGATCTAAAATGATACGGATGTACACAAAATTTAGTTACACCAATAATTTTAGCTTCCTGACCCAAATCATACAATAATTCCGTTTGAGAAGGAACTAAAGAAATGATACGCTGAGGCGAAGTTTCAAAAGTATGGACTGTTCCGAGCTGGTCAATTAGTGTTTTCATAATGTATAGTTTAACCACAAAGAGTTTTCTTAACCCGCGAAAGTTTTCTTAACCACAAAGTTTTAAGCAAAGGAACGAAGTTTTTTTACGCAGTTTTATATGTTTCATTTCTTTTTTAACCGCAAAGCGTTCAAGACTTACGATTATCAATACCCTAAATTAAAAATGAAATCTTAATCATTAAAAATTTAAATGTTAGACCTTTTAGATAAAATTAGCTCCATTTCCTGTTGCATTTTCAACGCTTCTACTCTTGCTTTTTCAGCAAAATCAATACCGCTTGAAGCATATATGATTCCTCGTGATGAATTTATCAGCAATCCCACAGTAGCATTCATTCCGTATTTACAAACTTCAGATAGACTTCCACCCTGTGCTCCTACTCCAGGTACTAACAAGAAGCTATCTGGAACAACTTTACGGATTTCAGTGAAATATTCTGCTTTGGTGGCACCTACTACATACATCAGGTTCTCTGAATTCTTCCAAGTTTTTGATGTTTCCAGTACATGCTTGTATAATTCTTTTCCGTCTACAGCTAACGTTTGAAAGTCAAAGGCGCCTTCATTTGAAGTTAAGGCAAGCATAATTGTATGTTTGTCTTCAAAGGCAAGGAAGGGTTCCACTGAATCTTTTCCCATGTACGGAGCAACAGTAACCGAATCAAAGTTTAAATCTTCAAAAAAAGCTTTGGCATACATTGAGGAGGTATTCCCTATATCACCACGTTTTGCATCGGCTATGGTGAAAATAGCGGGATACGTCTCGTTGATGTAGTCGATTGTTTTTTGTAAGGACATCCAGCCTTTAATCCCATATGCTTCATAGAAAGCGATATTAGGTTTATAGGAAACAGCCAAATCATGCGTCGCATCAATTATCGCTTTGTTGAATTCAAAAATCGGATCTTCTAGTTCTAAAAGATGTTTTGGAATTTTATTTAAATCTACATCTAATCCTACTGCTAGAAACGATTTCTTTATTTTGATTTGTTCAATAAGTTGTTGTGTCGTCATGGTACTTTATTTAACTGCCAAATTCGCAAAGTTTTTTGCAAAGTTCACAATATTCTCTTTTTTTGTCCCTACTATCAGGTAATTAAATTCTATTTGATAAAAAAATACCACACTAAATAATTTAGTGTGGTATCCTTTTCTTTACTCTATTTTATTAGCTCTTGCATCTATTTTCTTAAAAAACTTCACTCGCTTCTTTCAACTTCTCCATATTGTTCACTAACGCTAGTTCATCAACAATTTTCTGAATATCACCATTCATAATATTTCCAAGGTCGTAAAGCGTCAAACCTACTCTGTGATCCGTTACACGACCTTGTGCATAATTGTAAGTACGTATTTTGTTTGAACGGTCACCAGAACTAACCTGAGAGGTACGTTTTGTAGCATCTTCAGCCTGTTTTTTGGCTAATTCCTTTTCGTATAAACGGGAACGCAAAACACCAAACGCCTTATCTTTATTCTTATGTTGTGATTTTTGATCCTGACATTGCGCTACTAAACCAGTTGGAATGTGTGTTAAACGCACCGCTGATTTGGTAGTATTTACTGATTGTCCACCTGGTCCTGAAGAACAGAAAAAATCCACACGTACATCATTCATATCAATTTGAACATCAAATTCCTCTGCTTCTGGAAGTACCATAACAGTTGCTGCTGATGTATGCACGCGTCCTTGAGTTTCGGTTTGAGGTACTCGTTGTACACGGTGCACACCCGCCTCAAATTTCAAGGTGCCGTAAACATCTTCACCGCTAACTTCAAAAATAACCTCTTTAAATCCACCAGATGTACCTTCATTCATATCGACAACTGAGGTTCTCCAACCACGGTTTTCACAATATTTAGTATACATACGAAACAGATCTCCTGCAAAAATACTTGCTTCATCCCCACCGGTACCGGCACGAATCTCCACCATTACATTTTTAGCATCTTCGGGATCTTTAGGGATCAACATGAATTTGATTTCTTCTTCTAATTCCGGTAACCTTTCTTTTGCCTCGTCAAGCTGCATTTTGGCCATCTCGGTCATATCTGCATCACTATTGTCGGATATGATTTCGTTTGCTTCTTCAATATTAGCCATGATAAGCACGTATTCGTCGCGCTTTTCTGCTAATGCTTTCAAAGTTTTATACTCTTGATTCAATTGCACATAACGCTTCTGATCAGAGATTACATCCGGCTGGATAATCAAATCCGAAATCTCATCGAAACGTTGTTTTACTATTTGAAGTCTATCTAACATAATGGTAGTCCTTT
>JBLIKD010000032.1:0-17225 GCA_047636275.1 Flavobacterium sp.
GTCCTGCTTCATGGTTTCTTGGAAAACCAAAGCATGTGGGATAACTACATTCCGACTTTTTCCAAAAAGAACAGAGTCATCACAATTGATTTGTTGGGTCACGGAGAAACAGAATGTTTGGGCTATGTTCACACCATGGAAGACAACGCAGATGCCGTACATTCCGTTTTATCAGAATTAAGCATAGGTAAATCAATTCTCGTCGGCCATTCTATGGGTGGTTATGTGGCTTTGGCTTTCGCCGAATTGTACCCTGAATATGTAAAAGGCCTGGCGTTGTTGAATTCAACAGCCAGAGCAGACAGCGAAGAACGAAAACAAAATCGGGATCGTGCGATTAAAGCCGTCAAACATTCTTTTATAAATTTCATATCGCTCTCCATTGCCAATTTATTTAGCGAAGGGAACCGAGAAAGACTAGTTAACGAAATTGAAAGTGTAAAAAACAAAGCGCTGAAAACACCACTGCAGGGTATCGTAGCTTCGCTTGAAGGAATGAAAATCAGAAGTGATCGTGAAGCGTTATTGCATCTCACCGCTTTTCCAAAATTACTTATTCTTGGAGAGAAAGATCCCGTTTTACCACATGAAGAAACAAAACAACAGGTAGAAAATACCGAAGTGGAGTTAATTGTTTTTCCAGACGGACATATGACTCATATTGAAAACGAGGAGGAATTAACAGGTGTATTACTAAAGTTTTTTAAACATATTTAAAAAATTTCAGCACTTAAATATCCTTTATCGACTAGCTCTCCTTTACTTTTGATATGATGTAATTTACCCTCTTTCATTAGCATCAATTTAGTTGAAATCGCAATTACATTTTCATAATTATGATCTGTAATTAGAATGCCTTTTCTGATAGCATTTACTTTTATTAATGCATTTACTTTTTCAATCATAAGTGGCGACAAACCACTATAAGGTTCGTCTAAAAGAACAAATTTAGAAGGACTACATAGCACCAACTTAATTTCTAAATACCGTAACTCACCGCCTGACAGCTGCGCTATTTTTCTATTACTAAATGACTGAATCATATCATCATTATAAAAATCATACACATGTTCTCCATTTATGGAAAGCGAAATGGCTTTCTTGACTGATAATTGATTCGGGATAAAATTGTCTTGAGAGAGATAACTTATTTCATTAAATAAATCACTAGTTTTGGTTTTCACAACTTCGTCAATTCGCACGAACTTAAAATCAGCATTTTCAATTCCGAAGATGATTTTCAACAAAGTAGATTTTCCGGAACCATTACGACCTAACAAACCTATAATGTCATTAGTTTCGCATTTCAAATAAACATCTGAAAGAATAGATTGAATATCATATCTTTTCTGCACACTATCCACTTCTAAAATATGCTTTTTCAAAATAGTGTGGCGATAAAGTTAAAGATAAAAATTAGTATCACGAGAAACGTAAAAGTACAACCCCAGGCATACAACCAAAGCTCTCTTTTAGAAATAGCATTGTTGTAGTAGAACAAATATTCGTTTTTAGAATTGAATTCCTTAACCGCTAAGCTAGTAGCAAAACCGATAGTCAAAAAAGTGTATTTGAACACAAATAAACCAAAAAAAGGAACTAGCACCATACAAATAGCTAAGTTAATAACTAGCGTGCTTTTAAAAAATTCATATATGTTATTTGCTTTTTGTAAAGTCATACTTTTTTAACCTACTACACTTTCTCTTCAAATGGAGTACTGACATCTAAGATTTCATTCAGCAACAGAACAATCTGTTCCAAATAATTAGTCATTACTTCTTCGTTAATTATCATATTCCCTTCTTTTTCTTCTTTGAAATTAAACGGTAAAAACCCCGATTTTAAATTCTTAAAAGAGATAATTCCTGCCTCAATGGGTTTTGATTTGGCTTCAGTTTCATACATGTAGGCATAAGCCAGCACCTGAATTATTTTGTCGTTTTTGATCTCCTCGGTTAATCCCTTCCAAGCCTTTAACATCACACTTGACTTTTCTACTTTTCCAGTCTTATAATCTATAATCCTAATTACTCCGTTACGTTCTTCGATTCGGTCGACATTCCCTTTTATCAATACCGGAAACGGTAAACTAGGATGTTTTAAAATACGTTGAAATGTTTGTTCCAATGCTAAAATCTTTATTGTATCGCCCGCTTTTATACTCTCCATCTCTACCTTCAGAAAATTAGAGACGTTTCGTTTCGCCACTTCAAAAGCCAATAAATTCCGGCCTTTCTTAATTTCCCCTTCTTTATAAACCACTTTAAACTGTTTCAAAACCTCATCATCGATTTGCTTGAAGCAGTTTTGAATATCTGATTCTGAAATAAATCTCCCGACAAATGGGTCATAAAGTGATCTCAATGTCTCATGAATAATAGTTCCCAAAGTGTTCAACGCGATATTCTCTTCGACTTCTTCGACTTCCCTGATTCGCAGTACCTTTTGGAAATAAAACTGAATCGGGTTCCTAATGTAGCTCGTCAGCGCCGATGGTGAAAAACCAATATCAGCAATTTCTTTTAAACGCTGCATCACTGATTCTGATTTCTCAATAACCATGGGCTTATAGGCTGTTTCCGGTAATACAGCATTATATATTTCGTGCGTTATGGTATGTTTTGCCTGCTTTTCTACTTCTAACTGCGTGATAAATCTACTTTTCTCACCTGCATCTAATCCTTCACTTTCAGTGTTATAAAGCAAATAGATGTTTTTAGCACGTTGCAGTAAATGATAAAAATGATAGGTATAAATAGCGTCTTTCTCTTTGAATGTGGGTAACCCTAATTCTCGTTTAACATCATATGGAATAAACGAGTTCTGAGATTTACCGGCAGGAAACTTTCCTTCATTCATGGAAGTCACAATAACAGTATCAAAATCGAGCACACGGCTTTCTAAAACACCCATGATTTGCAGACCATTCAATGGCTCTCCCTCAAAAGAGACTTCAGCAAGGTCAATCACTTGTTTATAGATAGCATATAGCGTGTCAATCTTATCAATGTGTTGGTGCTGCGAATAATAATTAATCAGCTTATTAATCACTTTAAAAATGGAAAAAACAAAGGCTTTTGTAATTTTTTCATCTTCATTATCATTGCTTAAATTATCTTTAATAGTAAGTAATAACTTGGAGACGGTCTCTAAGACAGCAAGCGAGCCCTTTTCCCATTTTTGGAATAGCAACAGAAATAAATCAGTGGGATCGGCATTCAATTCCATTAATTTAGCATGGGTAATAAAAGTATAGTTATTTTTATTAATAAGATTAACTAACGCGCTTGTTTGCGCATAAGGCTCCACCAACGGATGCGTTAGAATATCCAACACATCTTTGTAATACAGCACGTAATTTTTTGCATTTCTAGCCAACGCGTTAGTATGCATCTTAAATAATTTGGCAATCAAGATTTGGGCAGGATTATTTTTACTTGGATAACCCATTGTGATATTCAAAGCACCAACAGAGGAAGGCAACGAATAGAGAAGTGGAACCAAAAGATTTTCTTCACCAAGAACTATGGCAACTTTATCGAGCGTTGTAGTGGGATTTTCATTAATTATATTGTCAATAATACCACCTGCAATTTTTGCTTGACCTATTGTTTTTGGAGTACCAATAACTTGAATATTTTTCGTTTGAGAAAAATCATCTACAATCCATTCAAAAGGATTTGACTTATACTCTTTCCAACTTTTTTTAAATCGCCTTACAAACAAGCCTGCATCATGATAGGGGTCATTTAGGAAAGTTTGGTCAGCGTCCCAGTATATTTTTGCCTGGTCAGCAGCTATAAGATGTTGAATGATTTTTTCTTCGGAAGCATTCAGGGCATTAAACCCCGCAAAAAGATATTTTTTATTAGTAATTGACTTCGAAAAGTGATTCAGATTCCCAACTGCTTCCCTATAGATTAATCCCTGATAACCTATTCTTTTTTTGAGTAGATGGCCATATAATGTTTGGTAGTAATTGGGTAATAATTTCCAAAATTCGATATAATTTTCGAGTAGTTGTGTTTTATTTTCCACTTCGATTCCCCATTTCTTGATGTCTTCAATGTCTTTCAAATAAGATAAAACATAAGATGAATCTAACAGATAGCGATCAATTTCATTAAAATCCTGCAAGAGCGTTTTGGCCCAATTGGCAAATAATTCAAATGACTGTTGGTTTGCTTTTTCAGTAACTGACAAGTACACATCATAAAATTCAAATAATAATTCTATGGGATCCACAGTACGAATTCCTGCAATATCTTGAATAAAATCCTCGATACTAATAATTTCAGGAGAAAGGATGTTACCATCGACTTGCTTTTTTAAGGCTTCAATAAGGAAAATTTTAGCTCTCTTATTTGGTAAAACCACTATCGTATCGGATAGTTCATTAGAATAATCTTCTACTAAAACCTGCGCAATCTTATCTAAAAAGGAAGTATTTGTCATTTTATAAAAATAAAAAAAACGCCCCGATAAATCGAGGCGTTTCTAATAAATATTTAGCAAGAATTTATTTTATAAAAACAACTTCAGTTCTTCTGTTTTGAGCTTTACCGGCAGCAGTTTTGTTTGTAGCTACAGGTTTAGTTTCCCCATAACCAATAGTAGTCAAATTGTCTACCTTAGTACCTCTTTGAACTAATGCGTCTTTAACAGCGTTTGCTCTATCTTCAGAAAGCTTTTGATTAAAAGCATTTGAACCGTCGCTATCTGTGTGTCCTTCTATAGTAAATTTAGCATTAGGATATTCTTTAAGAATATTTGAAATAGCATCCAATCTTACTGGAACATCAGTAGATTTAAAAGTTGCCTTACCAGAATTAAAGAAAACTGATCTTGCTTCCATATTAATGCTGTTTATCGCTTCTGCAGTTACTTCTGGACATCCTTTATTACTTGAAGGCCCAGCCACTTTAGGACAGTCGTCATCTTTATCTAAAACACTATCCCCGTCCGTATCAGGCCAAGGACAACCTCCATTTTCTTTTGGTCCTGCAACAGTAGGACATTTATCATCCTTATCAGCTGTTCCATCTTTATCAGTGTCTGGACATCCTTTCAATGCAGCTAAACCAAATACATCTGGACAAGCATCATCTTTATCAGCAACTCCATCACCATCAGTATCAGGACAACCGTTTAATGCAGCTAAACCAAATACGTCTGGGCAAGCATCAGCACTATCTTGGATTCCGTCCCCATCAGTATCAGGACAACCGTTGAATTCCTTTAGACCAGCAACATCTGGACATGCATCGTCTTTATCGTATATTCCATCACCGTCAGTATCTTTACCTCCAAATTTAAAAGTAAGACCCGCAGTATGTTGGAAATGGGATGGAGCATCAGGAACGCCTTTAGCATCATCTCTATCTCCAAAAGATTTCTTGTAAGTAGTAGCAAGAGAGAAACCTATCTTATCAGTGAACCAGAACGCTAATCCAGCACCTGGATTTAATGTCCCGTAGCTACTGTCTCCAAGGAAAGTATAACCTCCACCCACTTGTATAGATGGATCAATCACTTTAGAGTTGATAAGTTTCATAAAACTGTATTTAACGCTAGCATCAACACCATAATACATCAAATCTCCAGGATTAGAAACTACCATTCCTCTTGTATCACCACCTGACATACCCGGAGCAAATTTCACATACTTATCAACTTTGTTAACAGAACCTTGAACTCCAAAAGAGAAATTATCTCCTATGTATTTAGATACACTAATGTAAGATACAGACGGAAGAACATTCCAATTGTCTTTTACAGCGAAGGGTTGAGAAAAATGTTGGTCTAACCAACCATTACCACCATCAGCACTAGTTCTAGTGTCTATTGCATTCACTCCAAAAGAGACTGCCCATGGGTTATTACTGTCTTGTGCGTGAGAACTTAAACCCATCGCCATCATTACAGCAATTAAAATCTTATTAAAATGTTTCATACTTAAATTTTTATAACAATTTAGTTAATTACTCACAAAAGTACCACGTAAATGTTATAATAAAAAAAAAAATTAATAAAAAAAAAACGCCTCGATAAATCGAGACGTTTTCTATGCCTATTTTGGTAAATTTATTCTCTTATTAAAGAAATTTCAACTCTTCTGTTATGTGCTTTTCCTGCAGAAGTTTTGTTAGTATCCATTGGTTTGGTTTCACCAAAACCAGTAGAATTTAATCTATCCGCTTTAATACCGTTTTCAATTAAGTAATTTTTAACCGCTGCAGCTCTGTTTTCAGATAACGTTTGGTTCATTTCGTTACTTCCGTCGCTATCAGTATGACCTTCAACTAAGAATCTTGAATAAGGATATTCTTTTAAGATTTCAGTAATTGAAAGTAGCGTTGAATAAGTGTCTTTTTGGAAGGATGCTTTTCCAGAGTCAAACAAGATCGTTCTGCTATACTCATTCAATTTCATCATAACCGCTTCTGAGACCTCAGGACAACCTTTATTAGCGACAGTACCCTTCACTTCTGGACATTTATCATCTTTGTCTAAAACTCCGTCTCCGTCCGTATCAGGCCAAGGACAACCTCCATTTTCTTTTGGTCCTGCAACAGTAGGACATTTATCATCTTTGTCAGCTGTTCCATCTTTATCAGTGTCTGGACATCCTTTCAATGCAGCTAAACCAAATACATCTGGACAAGCATCATCTTTATCAGCAACTCCATCACCATCAGTATCAGGACAACCGTTTAATGCAGCTAAACCAAATACGTCTGGGCAAGCATCAGCACTATCTTGGATTCCGTCCCCATCAGTATCAGGACAACCGTTGAATTCCTTTAGACCAGCAACATCTGGACATGCATCGTCTTTATCGTATATTCCATCACCGTCAGTATCTTTACCTCCAAATTTAAAAGTAAGACCCGCAGTATGTTGGAAATGGGATGGAGCATCAGGAACGCCTTTAGCATCATCTCTATCTCCAAAAGATTTCTTGTAAGTAGTAGCAAGAGAGAAACCTATCTTATCAGTGAACCAGAACGCTAATCCAGCACCTGGATTTAATGTCCCGTAGCTACTGTCTCCAAGGAAAGTATAACCTCCACCCACTTGTATAGATGGATCAATCACTTTAGAGTTGATAAGTTTCATAAAACTGTATTTAACGCTAGCATCAACACCATAATACATCAAATCTCCAGGATTAGAAACTACCATTCCTCTTGTATCACCACCTGACATACCCGGAGCAAATTTCACATACTTATCAACTTTGTTAACAGAACCTTGAACTCCAAAAGAGAAATTATCTCCTATGTATTTAGATACACTAATGTAAGATACAGACGGAAGAACATTCCAATTGTCTTTTACAGCGAAGGGTTGAGAAAAATGTTGGTCTAACCAACCATTACCACCATCAGCACTAGTTCTAGTGTCTATTGCATTCACTCCAAAAGAGACTGCCCATGGGTTGTTACTGTCCTGTGCGTGAGAGCCTAAACCCATCGCCATCATTACAGCAATTAAAATTTTGCTAAGATGTTTCATACTTCTTTTTTTTTAATTAATTGATTTAATCACTAACGAATATAGCACGTAATTCTGTAATTACAAAATTAAATGTTAAGAAAACATCACAAAATTAGAAAAAATAGCAATTATATGACTTTAAATTATAATTACACAACATTCAGAAATTGGCCAACTTCAATAAATGCCGCAATTGCTTTATCTAAATGCTCTTTAGTGTGTGCTGCAGACAATTGCACTCTAATTCGTGCCTTATCCTTAGGTACCACCGGGAAAAAGAATCCAATAACATAAACTCCTTTTTTCAATAATTCGTCTGCCATAGTTTGCGAAAGTTTAGCATCGTAAAGCATTACTGGCACAATCGCAGAGTCACCATCAACAATATCAAATCCAGCTTTTTTCATTCCTGCTTTGAAGTAATTAGTGTTCCATTCTAATTTGTCTCTTAAACTAGTGTCTTTTTCCAATAATTCAAAAACTTTAATCGTAGCTCCAACAATTGCAGGCGCTAAAGAATTAGAAAATAAATAAGGTCTAGAACGTTGGCGTAGCAATTCAATAACTTCTTTTTTAGCAGTGGTATATCCACCCATTGCTCCTCCCAAAGCTTTTCCAAGAGTCCCTGTTATAATATCTACTCTGCCCATTACTCCTTTAGCCTCAAGCGTACCTTTTCCTGTCGCTCCAATGAAACCAGTAGCATGACATTCATCTATCATTACCATAGCGTCATATTTATCCGCTAGATCACAAATTTTATCTAAAGGTGCTACAACACCATCCATTGAAAAAACACCGTCAGTAACGATTATTTTAAAACGACTGCCTGCTTCGCTTGCTTTGATCAATTGTTGCTCTAAATCTTCCATGTCACAATTTGCATAACGATAGCGTGCCGCTTTACACAAACGAACCCCATCAATAATGGAAGCATGATTTAAACTATCTGAAATTATAGCATCCCCTTCGCCAAATACAGGCTCAAAAAAACCTCCGTTTGCATCAAAAGCTGCTGCATATAAAATAGTATCTTCAGTACCATAAAAATCAGAAATCTTTTTCTCTAAGGTCTTGTGAATATCTTGTGTTCCACAAATAAAACGAACAGATGACATTCCGAATCCATGAGTATCTAAGGCATCTTTTGCCGCTTGAACTACCTCTGGGTGTGATGATAACCCCAAGTAATTATTAGAACAAAAATTCAAAACAGTTTCTCCTGTTGAAATTGTAATCTCTGCCCCTTGTGGTGAAGTAATGATTCTTTCTTTTTTAAAAATCCCATTATCTTCTATCGTTTGTAATTCTTTCTGAAGATGTTCTTTAATTTTTCCGTACATTTTTTTACCTTTTATAAATTAACTTTTTTGCGAATTATTCATTTATACGCTACAAATTTACTACTTCGATTCCTTTTCCGATATAAATCAATACTTTTTTTACGACTTTATACCCCATTAATTCAATTGCTATTTGGTAATTCTCTAATTGTTTTTGATATTTGGGATCATGGAGGCCTGTTTTATAATCCAATAAAAAAACTTCTTTGTCTTTAGTCACAACCATTCGGTCTGGCTTTATCGTTTTTCCTTCTTTTTGAATTATGGTTTGCTCATTTAAAACTTGATGCTGTTCAGAAAAAAAAGATTTTAACGCTGTATGATTAACGATATCCTGGATTGTTTTGTAAACCAACTCTTTTTGATTGATAGTAATCAACCCACTCTCAATAGATTTATAGATTGCTAAATCAACGTCATTTTTTGTTTTTACAAAAGATAAAATTTCATGCACCACGTTACCATATTCTATTGACTCCTGTTGATAGGTCCCCCACATCAATGCCTCTCGTTGGGCTATTTTGATGTTTTTGGGATTTAAAACTTCAGCAACTACACGGATTGCTTTTGAAGTGTCAACATGCTTTGCCTTATTCGATAGTTTTAGAGCGCTTCCAAATTCATACTGCAGTTTATTTGCATCAAAAACTCCTTTATCCATCAAATGGTTAATAAAAAAAGTACACATGTTGTTTTTGGGCACTTCTCCTTTTCTGGACAAATTCATATTTGAAATGACATACAATTGCTCCTCCGCACGAGTTAAAGCTACATATAACACATTAACATTATCTAATAATTCCTCCTGCTTCTTTTGGTCAAAGACTGATTTCGCTTCAACACCAAAGCCTTCCACCGCACTACTGTTATCTACTAGTACTTTGGGCAGACCAAAATCCATTTCTTCTCCATCAAGCCATAATTTATCTTTAGGTTTCCTACTATAGTCTTCCTCTGCAAAAGGCATAATTACCACTGGAAATTCCAACCCTTTTGATTTATGTATCGTCATAATGCGAACTGCATTATTGCCTTCAGGTGATGGTATGCTGAATTTCTCTGCGTTTTTATCCCAAAAATTCAAAAAATCTGCTATTCCTGCCTGATTTCTGACATCTCGTTCGAGAACGATGTCGAGAAAGTATTGCACATAAGCTCCGCCACCTTTGGCAAGTTTTGGTGATAAAAATTTTGTAATTACGACTTCAACTGCCTCATACAATGATTTTTTTCTAATATTTTGAAAGGATAGTGAAATATCATAACTCATTAGCCATTTCTCAAAATCAACTTCCAATTTTTGTTCCATTCCTTTTGCAATAAAATCATGAACAGGCAATTGATCCTGAATATTTTCAGCTATATAATGCAGAAAATGAGCTTTGGCTTCTAAATTGGCATTGTTTTTCAAGTATTTTAAAAGATGAATAATCAGTCTCACCTCGGTTGCGTTTTGGATCATCAACGTCTCTGAAGACAACAACGGAATATTCTGTTCTGTCAAATAATTAGCAATTGCAATTCCCTGACTTCTTTTCCGAGTTAAAATCACAATATCTTTATATTCAAAACCCTCCTCGAGTACTTTGTTAATTGTATTTAAAGTGGCTAAAACATAAAGCGCTGTTTTATCCAAGCCTTCCTCCTCCTCTTCTGTACTTTCCTCCTTTGGGATAAAGGAGATATTAACGTACCCACCAGTTTTATCATTAGACTTCTGGTGACTGTGATTCTCGTATAAATCTTGGTAATCAGGTTGTTCAAATTCTGATGACAACAACTTAAAAAATTCATTGTTAAACTCAATTACCTGCGCATAAGAACGGTAATTTTTATCTAAATGCTCTAATTTCTTATCAGGATTAGCGAAGGGGTTTTTGTCTTTACTGAGTTCAATAAACTGTTCTGCCTTTCCACCACGCCAGCGGTAAATAGATTGTTTAGGGTCTCCTACAATCATCAAAGTTCCTTTCTCCCCATAATCATCCTGACCGGCAAGTGCATTATCAATCAACGGAATTAGGTTTTGCCATTGCATCTCTGACGTGTCCTGAAATTCGTCAATAAAGAAATGACGGTAGCGCTCTCCTAATCGTTCATAAATAAACGGTGCCGGCTGGTTTTGAATCTCACGGTAGATAATCGCATTAAATTCTGAAATAGAAAGCACGTTTTGCTCCTCTTGAATCTTGGCTAACTCATTACTCAACGTATTCAGTAAAGACAACGGCGTTATGTTCCTAAGAAAAGCTTTATAGAAATCTCGCTTCTCAAAATTTTTATATACTGTTCCCAAAATCCGAATCAACTCAGGAATTATATTTTCTATTGCAGCTCGGTCTTTGGCCGTTTTATTAATAGCAATATCATCAAACTCGTGAAAGGTTTTGTTTTTAGGATTGTATTTTCCGTCTCGAATGCTAATTAAATGATTTGGAAAAGTTCCTCGCGAGAATGATTTTAAATCTATTCCGCTATTTTCAATTAAAGCTAAAGCTACTTGAGCAAATTCCGCATTGTCTTTTTCCAAGACTTTACAAGACTCAATTAATTTCTTTTTTATTTCGACAAAATCGGCAATGGTTTTATCGTGAAAATGAGTGATTTCACTTCGATGATTTTCATTGAGGACTAAACGCCCTGTGTCCAGAATCTCCCGCGAGATATCCCAGGATTTATCATCATCTGTTTTCTCCATGGTGAAATCGATAAGCAGCTTGGTCAACGTTTCATCTTCTCCAGCTTGGGCTATAATGGCATCCACTGCCTCAATCAATAAGTTTTCCGTGTCCAAGGTTACCTCAAAAGTCATAGGCAACTTTAAATCATGAGCAAAGGCACGGATTACTTTATGAGTAAATTTATCGATCGTCGAAATATCAAACGCAGCATAATTATGAATAATATGCTTGATAATTTGTTGCGATTTAGTTTTGATTTGGATAATCGAAAGCGCTGTATCCTTAGCTAAATCCTGCATTAAATCCTGCGCTTTTTGAACAGGCTCCTCTTTTGCAAATTCGGATAAACTTCCCACGATGCGGCTTTTCATTTCGTGCACCGCTTTATTGGTGAATGTTATGGCTAAAATGTTGCGATACGCATCATTTTTCTTTGCAACGAGAATAATCTTTAAATATTCTTTTACCAGCGCATAAGTTTTACCGGAACCTGCAGATGCATCGTATATAGCGAAGGATGGTCTCACCATCCCCGACTTTTCGAAAGGGGCAGGAGTCGAAACTGAATTTAATTTATGTTCCAAATTAGCGTAGATTTTTTATTTGATTTTTGTGTGGCAGAATTATTTTCTAATGGCTGAAAACCATCATTCAACCCTGATTTCTCTCACAAACTATGCAATATATTGATGATTATCGGAACTACCTCTGATAGCAGTGAAAATCCTTTTTCCAGATCTGGAAGATGTGGAAAAGATTGCAACGAATAGCAGGAAAAAAGTCCTAAAAACAGAACTATTACTAGGTTGCTTTTAAAAATTGCTCGTTTAATGCTTAAAAGTACTATTTTTGCACTATGGAAACAAATAGACAGAAGAAAATAGGTGGGGTAATCCAAAAAGATTTGGTTGATATTCTACAAGGTGAAGTGAGAAAAAACGGAGTAAGTAATTTAATTATTTCGGTATCCAAGGTTGTCGTAACTTCAGATTTATCTGTGGCGACGGTACATTTAAGCATATTCCCTCAGGATAAAGCAAAAGGACTTTTAGAAGCTATTAAGTCGAATTCTAAAACAATAAAACACGATTTATCACAAAGAGTGCGTTTGCAACTTAGAAAAGTTCCTAATTTAGTTTTCTTTATCGATGACTCATTAGACTATATTGAAAAAATCGATACTGCTTTAGCAAGTAAAGATAATCCTATCGAAAACAGAGATCTTTTAGAGAAACGCAAGCTGATATAATTTGAATTTTCCCTTTTACATCGCCAAACGTTACATTCTAAGTAACAGTAAAAACAATGCCATAAATATTATCAATCGCATTGCGAGTATGGGAATCATTGTTGGCGCCATGGCTTTGTTTGTAGTATTATCTGTTTTTAGCGGGTTAAAAGTGTTTAGTCTTTCGTTCACGAATGATATTGATCCGGATTTAAAAATAAGTAGCACTTTAGGGAAATCATTTCTCGTTTCTCCCTCACAAGAAGAACAAATAAAGAAAATAGACGGCATTGCGTACTATAGCAAAATTATAGAGGAACGCGTTTTGTTTGTTTTTGAGGATAAACAGGTGGTGACTTATTTGAAGGGTGTTGATCCAAATTTCAGTCAGGTAAACGATATAAAGAAAACATTGTACAATGGACAATGGATTGAGCCGGATACTTATCAGGTTGTTGTGGGATATGGAATTGCACAGAAATTCTCAATGGGATTACTGGATTTCAATAAACAACTAGAAATTTTAGTTCCTAAACCTGGAAAGGGAGCGATTACAAATCCTACGCAGGCCTTTAATAGAACAGATGTTTTCCCAGTAGGCATTTATGCCATCAGTGAAGATCTCGATTCTAAATACGTTTTTGCTGACTTAGGGTTGGCGCAAGAATTACTGGAATACAAGGCCAACCAGATCTCTGGAATTGAGATCAAAGAAATAGCGAAAGCTGATGAAGCTGCAATCATAGAGAAACTAAAAGCTATTTTCAATAATAAGATCACAGTAAAAAACAGGGCTCAACTTAATGAGGCTTTGTATAAAATGTTGAATACAGAAAACATCGCTGTGTATTTAATCTTTACTTTGGTTATCGTAGTAGCGCTTTTCAACCTGATTGGCGCACTAATTATGATGATTCTCGACAAAAAAGCGAACCTAAAAACACTTTTTAATCTGGGAACGGAAATAAAGGACTTACGTAAAATATTTTTACTTCAAGGAACGCTGCTGAGTGTATTTGGTGGAATTATCGGTCTACTGTTAGGAATTCTAATTGTATTGTTACAGCAGCATTTTCAGCTGGTAATGATTACACCTACTCTAGCTTACCCAGTAGTTTTCACGATAGAAAACGTATTGATTGTTATGGGAACGATAATCACTCTTGGCTTTATAGCTTCACTGATTGCGAGTAGCCGAGTGAGTAAGAAATTGCTCGATTAAGACCTCAAATTGAATGCTACATTATTTTAGATTTTAAAAATTAAACACAAATTCCACTATTTTAGTAGTGGAATTTGTGTTTAAAATAGTGCATTATGCAAACTCGTATCCGGCATATACATCTTCAATTTCATTCAAAACAGCGAATAATTCTTGAGGATGATCTAGGGTTACTAGTTTTAGTTTATGTGGTTTAAAAGAATGAATCCCTTTAAAATAATTCGTGTAATGGGGTCTTGTTTCTACAATCCCTAGACGTTCTCCTTTCCATTCCATCGCCCACGTAAGATGGTTACGTACCGCTTGAACTCTGTCAACAACGGACGGTTTAGCCAAATGTTCTCCAGTATTAAAATAATGCTTAATTTCATTAAAAATCCACGGATATCCGATGGCAGCACGACCAATCATAATACCGTCGATACCATATTCATTTTTATATTTTAATGCTTTTTCAGGACTGTCAATATCTCCGTTACCAAAAATGGGCATCGTAATTCTTGGATTATTTTTTACTCGGGCAATGTGTGACCAATCAGAATGTCCTTTGTACATTTGAGCACGCGTTCTAGCATGAATGCTTAAGGCGGCAACTCCGATATCTTGAAGCCGCTCTGCGACCTCATCAATATTAATCGAACTGTCATCCCAGCCTAAACGGGTTTTAACAGTGACCGGCAAGTCCGTACTGTTAATAACTGCTTTAGTTAAACGAATCATTAAATCAACATCTTTTAACACACCAGCACCAGCGCCTTTGCAAACAACTTTTTTTACGGGACAACCAAAGTTGATATCTACTATGTCAGGTCGAACTGTTGTAACGATTTTAGAAGATAGGGCCATTGCCTCCTCATCTCCACCAAAAATCTGAATTCCAACAGGTCTTTCATAATCAAAAATATCTAATTTCATGCGGCTTTTAATTGCATCACGAATTAATCCTTCAGAGGAAATGAACTCCGAATACATCATATCAGCACCATGCGCTTTACACAACCTACGAAAAGGTGGATCGCTAACATCCTCCATGGGAGCTAGAAGTAAAGGGAAATCTGGTAATTCTACGTTGCCAATCTTAATCATCTGCTTCAATTTTATGCAAAATTACGCTTTTTTAATTTAAGCATGAAATAGGAACGATGAAAGACTTCTTACTTAACTCATTAGTTTGCGAATTCAGACTTTGAAACTGTTGAATTTAACGTATCTTTGTAGACTAATTAGCGATCTTTAATGGCGACCAGAAAGGTGAGAATTAAAGGAAGGGTAACTAGTGGCCATCATACATAATACTAGAATTATTTTTGTATTACAGATAAGATTAGAAATCCTTTTAGTTGTACTATGGAAGCTGAAAATTACAAAACTAAGATTGAAGTAAAAAGCATATTAGCTAAAGTAAACACGCTCTTAAATTGACACAGGAAAGTTCCTTAATAAAATTGACACAAACAGAATATGAAACATATAAGGAATTTTTGCATTATTGCGCATATTGATCACGGTAAGAGCACACTTGCCGACCGTTTACTTGCAGCTACACAAACCGTTACGGCTCGTGAAGAAAAAGCACAATTGCTTGACAGCATGGATCTAGAAAGAGAACGTGGAATCACGATAAAAAGTCATGCTATCCAGATGGAGTATACGTACAAAGGGGAAGAATACATCCTGAACTTGATTGATACTCCTGGTCACGTTGATTTTTCGTATGAAGTTTCTCGATCTATTGCCGCTTGTGAAGGGGCCCTTTTGATTGTAGATGCAGCACAAAGCATACAGGCTCAGACAATATCAAACCTATACTTAGCTTTAGAAAATGACTTGGAAATTATCCCTGTTTTGAATAAAGTAGATTTACCAAGTGCCAACCCCGAAGAAGTAAGCGATGATATTGTTGATTTGTTGGGCTGTAAACTGGAAGAAATCATTCATGCCTCAGGGAAAACTGGTTTAGGTGTAGAAAATATTTTGGCTGCTGTTATCGAAAGAATTCCGCCTCCAAAAGGAAATGTTGATGAGCCATTACAAGCTTTAATCTTTGACTCCCACTACAATCCATTCCGTGGAATTGAAGTTATTTTCCGTGTGATAAACGGAGAAATTAAAAAGGGCCAAAAGATTAAGTTTATGGCTACCGGAAATGAATATTTTGCAGACGAAATTGGAACTTTAAAACTAAATCAAGTACCGAAGAAAGTTATTTCCACTGGCGATGTTGGTTATTTAATTTCAGGAATTAAAGAGGCCAAAGAAGTAAAAGTGGGAGATACAGTGACAGATGCAAAAACACCAACGACCAATATGGTTAAAGGTTTTGAAGATGTTAAACCAATGGTATTTGCAGGGATATATCCTGTTGATACCGAAGATTATGAAGACCTAAGAAACTCTATGGAAAAACTGCAATTGAACGACGCTTCACTTGTGTTTTTACCAGAAAGTTCTGCTGCTTTAGGATTTGGTTTCCGTTGTGGATTCTTAGGCATGTTGCATATGGAAATCATCCAAGAACGTTTAGAGCGGGAATTCAATATGACCGTGATTACAACGGTCCCGAACGTTTCCTATTTTGCTTACACTAAAAAAAATCCTGAAACTGCATTAGTGGTAAATAATCCTACTGATCTACCAGAGCCTTCTAAACTGGATCACGTAGAAGAGCCTTTCATAAAAGCTACCATTATTACAAAAGCTGACTTTGTAGGAAATGTGATGTCATTATGTATCGAAAAGCGGGGATTGATTACGAATCAAACTTATCTAACCACGGAACGTGTTGAATTAACTTTTGACATGCCGTTAGCTGAAATCGTATTTGATTTTTATGACCGTTTGAAAACGGTTTCTAAAGGATATGCTTCATTTGATTATGCTCCAATTGGGATGCGAACTTCCAACTTAGTAAAAGTTGATATCTTACTGAATGCTACGGTTGTGGATGCCTTATCTTTGTTGATTCACGTAGACAATGCCTATCATATAGGTAAAAAAATGTGTGAAAAACTAAAAGAATTAATTCCCCGTCAGCAGTTTGACATTCCGATTCAGGCCGCAATTGGTGTGAAGGTAATTTCACGTGAAACTATAAAAGCATTGCGAAAAGATGTTACCGCAAAATGCTACGGTGGTGATATTTCCCGTAAACGGAAATTATTGGAAAAACAGAAAAAAGGAAAGAAACGCATGAGACAAGTTGGAAATGTAGAGATTCCACAAGAAGCTTTTATGGCTGTTTTGAAACT
>JBLIKD010000033.1:0-17191 GCA_047636275.1 Flavobacterium sp.
AAGTTATTCACATACTACATTTACGAGATTTGGCATTTCATTTTCACAAGAATTAAAAAAAAGACATACTAATAAAAGTAGCATACTTCTAAAAAAATACTTTTGCTTTGCCTTGTTGTATCATAATTTTAAATTCATTTTATTATTACTTTTAAGTTTTAAAAATTAAAAGGAGTAATAAATTTTTTCTTCTCAAAACAACAACTTAATAACAATAAAACACACCACTTTAAGACTGTGTCTACTGATGATTCCTGAAAGAGAAATTATCCTATTTACTATTAAAAAGATTATAAACATAAAAAAATCCCGTTTGGTTAATGAACCAAACGGGATTTTTTTATGTTTAACTTTAAGTATCTAAAACAAAATTTAGTAATTAAATTGTTTTCTATTGTCTTCGATTGTTGCATTGTCTTTAAGCGCTGGCAAAGCTCTATTTACATCTCCAGCAGACTGTGCTTTAACTTTGGCTACATAAGCAGAAAAGTCCTTTAAAGCTGGTGCTTTCACTGTGCTTAGATTTTTAACAACATATACACCAGTATTCCCTTCTATTGGTGCAGAAATTTTATTTACTCCCAAAGCGAATGCAGTTCCAACAACTTTTGGCTCTAGTCCAACACCTGTTAACATTGGATTTTCCATGATCACGTCAGTTGCTTGCAGAACAGTAGAACCTGCTGCTTTTGCAATAGCTTCGATAGAACTTCCCGTCATTTTAGCTTTAATTAATTCCGCTTTTTTCTTGTTTTTAAGAATTGGCTCCACATAAGGTTTCGCTTGTGTTAACGCTACTAAACCAGAGTCATCTATATTTTTAACTCTTGCAATAACATGGCCAACGTTAGCTATTTCAAATCTTTTTACGGAACCTACTTTGGAATCATCTTCAAAAGCCCATCTTACAACAGCTCTTTGATTACCTAACGATCCAAAATTTTCATCCATCGCTCTCACACTAACTTCAGGAACAACGGTAAGTCCCATCCCTTTTGCCACAACATTAAAATCTTTTTCAGTTGCCTCCATTTCAAATTTAGTCGCTTGTGTAAACGCTTTATCTGAAGTAGCTTCTGAAGCCTCTAGCCTTAGTGCTACAGTTGCCAAACGAATACCGTCTTGCTTGTCAGTAACTTTGATAATATGGAACCCAAACGGAGTCTCCACTAAACCTATTGAACCAATACTGCTATTGAAAACAAAATCATTAAATGGTTTCACCATTTGATTCTGGCTGAAATAACCTAAATCTCCGCCTTGCTGCGCTGATGAATCATCTGAATTAGAAAAAGCTAACATCATGAAACTATCCGGATTAGTCTTAATTTGAGCTAATAAAGCCTCGGCTTTTAATTTCGCTTCTTCTTTAGTTCGTTGTTCTTTTTTATTTGGAACATTTGTCCCTTCATAGCTGATTAAGATATGACTCGCTTTTGCATTAACCCCTAATTTTTTTCCCATCGATTTTGAGACAGCATAGTAGCTTCCAAAAACGTATGGTCCATAAACTTCGCCTGCAGGCAAATTAAATAACTGATCTGCATCGACAGCTGGCAAATCTTTCTTAGCTATATAAGTTGAATCGTAAGGTACGTCAGAGTTTGAATTGACAAATTCAATTGTGTTTTTAGTAGTTTTAAATCCTGCCAAAGTATCATTTTTACCAGTTTCTTGATTGTAAACTACGCTACCAGACAAGAATCCACTTATTCTTTCTTTAACTCCAGCCTCATCTTCTTTTGAGGCCTCATCTGCAATTAAAACATACTCTACTTCGCGAGTCTCCTCTGCTTTAAATTTCTTTTCATTTTTCTTCATGTAATCCATTATCTCAGCATCAGTCACTTTAACATCACTGTCTTTGATCGTGGAATATAAACCAGCAACATAAGCAAAATTCACTTTGTTAGCTTCCATCTCATATTTTAACTTTCCTTCACTCTGAGTAGTATAAACCCCAGATTTGATCATCGTATTATAGATTTGATATTTGGCACTAAGCTCAGCATCTACTTCTCTGTCTTTCAAATATTGTGCTTGCGCGGGGTTAGCCTTGAAGTATTCTTTGAATTTTGCTATATCAAACATACCCGCTGCGTTTACGAACATTGGATTTTTGCCAATATTTGGATCTGCTTTCAAAACGGCTAATAAATGTTTCTCTCCAACTCTTAATCCTAATTTATCAAATTCAGACGTTAACAAAGCTACAGAAACCTCTTGGTCCCACACTCTATTTGCCGCAGCAGTTGAAGTGATTCCTTCGGTACTTTTTTCAACATTACTGACTTTAATTCTAAAATCTTCAAATGAAATATCCTTGCCATTGATGCTCCCTACATCTTTTGATGTACTACTAAAGCCACCACTACTGAATAAATCGCCAATGATAAATGCAAATAATGCAAATGCGATTACTGCAATCATTAAAGCGGAACGTTGTCTAATATTTGATAAAACTGCCATTTTTATAGTTGTTAATTTTATATTCGGTTTGCGAAAATACAATTATCTAATTAATAATTATAGTAGTAGCGTTTTATTTTACAAAAAAAATAGTTTTATAAAATAAATCACTCTTTTACTGTCAATTTAACCAATTCTATTTTCTTATTTGTAGCCTCTTCTATTATGAAGTGATAAGTACCTATTGCGATCACTTCTCCTTTTAACGGGATGTCGTTAGTAAAATCAACAATAAAACCGCCAAGTGTTCCATAAGAATCGCTCTCAGGTATATTAAGTTTGTATGTTTGATTTAGATACTCCACATCAAATCGAGCCGAAAAAATATAAGTATCATCGCCCAATTCCTTTTCGATCAATTCTTCGTCTAAATCGTGTTCATCCTCAATCTCTCCAAAAAGCTCTTCCACAATATCTTCAATAGTAATTATCCCTGAAGTCCCACCATATTCATCCAAGACGACCGCAATACTTTTTCGCTTTTTAGCAAGCAAGTTCATAATATCTTTTATGTAAATCGTTTCAGGTACAAACTCGACAGGAATAAGGACAGATTTAATACTTTTAGGTTTCTTAAACAAATCAAATGAATGTACGTAACCCACTATATCATCTAATGAATTTTGATATACCACAACCTTAGAATAACCCGTTTCGATAAATAGTTCTTTCAGTTCTGCTATAGAGTCAAATAATTCAATGGCCACAAGCTCGGTTCTCGGACTCATAATATCTCTCGCCTTCACCCCTGAGAATTCTAACGCGTTCTGAAACATTTGTATTTCTGAATCCACCTCATCATCATCTTCAACGCTACTCATTTGCTCCGTAATGTAATTTCCAAGCTCGACTTTACTAAAATAAAGCTGTATCTGATCCCCATCAGTTCTAAAAAATTTTTTTAAGACAAAGTCAGAAACTGAGATTAAGAAACTCGAAATGAAATAAAATAACAAATAAAAAACATAGGCCGGCAAAGCAAAAAATTTGATTAAACCATTGGCATAAATTTGAAAAAAAACTTTTGGTAAAAACTCTGCTGTCATTAAAACAATCAGAGTAGACAAGACTGTCTGAATAAGCAAATTCAAAAAGTCAGAAAAATGATATCCTAACGAATCAATCTGATTCATCAGTAAAGCACCCATAAAAAAGCCATAAACTACCAACGCTATATTGTTCCCAATAAGCATAGCCGCTATAAACTTTGATGGCTTTTCAGTAAGTTTAGTAAGTATTTTAGAAAGAAAATTATCTTGTTTCTTCTCTATTTCTAAATAAATTTTATTTGATGAGATAAATGCAATTTCCATTCCTGAAAAAAAAGCACTTAGAATTAAACATAATATTATGACACCAATTTCCATAAACTAGGATTGGTTATTACGGTCTTGCATCTTCTTCGCATACTTTTTCCTAAAGAAAAACATGAAAATTGCCAGTGCAGCAATCATTACACTCAACCAAGGAGTAGCGTCCGGATCGTTCCATTTGGCAATTGCTTCATAAACAAAGTACAAAGCGAAAATAAGGTAAATGTACGGCGTGTATTTTAAGTAACCCATAGTATAACTGTTTGATGTTTATTCCGCCGAATCAAATTCGCCGGTCAATCTTTGTGAATTGATAATCTTGAAATCTTTACTAAAATCTATCCCCTGTCCGTTTGAAGATCCTTTTTCATCTGTAAATTTAAACCTTTTTTCAGTAAAAAACCACTCATTTTTTTGATCGTAGTACAATTGCTCCGTTTCGAGGGCCTGTCCTTTCTCAGAAACAATTTTTACTTTCCCCTGTAAATCGATTATACCGGTCACTTTATATGATATTGCATAATTTGAAGTCACGCGAGTCTTTTTCCCCTTATTATCATACAAAGTGACATCTATTCCCTTAGGGAATTCCGTAAAAGGAAAATCTATTGTAGAAAAATCTAACATTTTAGGACTGAGCAGAACCACTTTTATGAACCCCGAATCAGTATATTTTAAATTTACTTTATCAGCATCTCCACTTGGTATAAATTCTGTGACATTAATTTTTTGAACTTCTTTGAAATTACTTTCACACCCAAAAAACAGAGTCACAGCAAAAACTGTGACTAGGTTAAGTATTTTATATCTTTTGAGTAGATTCATACGTCTATATCGACAAATTGAAATAAATAGCGCAGCTTTATTATTGGAATTTCCTTTGTACGAACCACTTGTCATTTAGTGAGAACCCTACACTAATATTAGCATAATTCTCCTGAACCAAATTCGACGATGTAGTTCCCCTTTTCCCCAATTCGAATCCAATATTCACATTAGAAAGTTCCCCTGATATTGGCAACCCAATACCTAATGTAAATCCGACATCATTTATCGATTCCCCATTAATAACTAGACCGGTTTTTTCATATTTCAATCCTCCTCGATAAACAATTCTTTTCGCATAACTTGAAAACGAATTGTAATCAGGAATATAATAACCTCCCAGACTTACATTCCCATATTTACCGTAAGCTACATTACCAAAGCCATTGTAGGTATTCGCTTGTCCTGAAGATTTTTGATAAGCTACTTTCCCACCAATGACCCACTTTCTGGACTCGCCGATACCTGCGCTTACTGTTAACTTACCTGGAAATTTCAGATTAACACTGTTTTGTTGCTCTCCAACAACATCTACCACTGCTAAATCAAATCCTAGATTATAAGCAACAGTTGCAATGCTCCTTGTATTTTGCGATGTAAGGGTGTTCCCAAATGCATAATTAAGACTACTATACACGTTTAATTTGTTGTTTAGCTTCGCCTTGAACATTGCGCCAACATCAAAATTAACACCTGATAAATTAGCCGTGTTACTCTCGCGAGTGCCGATAGGGATTCCCGAAATAAACTCTAAACTATTTGTTTCAATTTTTCCGAAATTATACTGAGCATCAGCACCTACACTAAAATTAGAATTTACTTTATACCCTAGTCCAAGAAAAGCTTTATTCAATCCTCCTGAACCATTATAGCGTCTGTTGTTCGTATTGATATCTGTCGAAATTGATTCTATTTTGTATCCAACAGAAGAATAAGGAATTAACCCAAAGCCCAAGCCTAATTTACCAAAAGGTAATCCAACTGCAAGGTAATCTAACGTCGTTCTTGTCGCATTTTCACTCTTCGTACCTGATTTTAATGTCGTCGTATTATAACTTCCTCCCAGGGCAAAAGTGGTCATTTTTAAATTAGCAAAACTTGCAGGATTTTGCAAGTTCATATGAATGCTGTCTTGTTCGACCGCTACTCCCGCCATAGAACGATTTTCAACTGTCCCCTTAAATCTAACATCTCCTATTCCGTAATACGAATAAGGCGACGAAGTACCTTCTTGAGCAAAGGAAACTAACGACAAAAGCAAACAAGCGCTAACTATAATTTTTTTAATCATTTTTAATTTTATATTGAAATGTTTGGTTCAAGCTTTCTAAAAGGAAATTTGAATTGGCAAATATGGTATTTTTTAATCGTTTAGCCAAAAATTCTGTATCTCCACCCGTTAAAATTATTATAAAATTTGAACAAATAGCACGGTATTCATCGATGAAACCATCAATCTCATATGCTAACCCATTAACAACTCCAGAATGAATTGATTCTCTGGTTGAGTTCCCCACTACACCTTTAGGACTCTCCAAAGACAACAAAGGCAGCTTGGCAGTAAAATCATGCAGTGACTTGTAACGCAATTGTAATCCGGGAGCGATTGCACCTCCAAGGTATTTGTCACTCTCGTTAATAAAATCAAATGTGACACAAGTACCAGCATCTATGACCAATCTATTCAGCCCAGGAAACTGCAAGGTTGCGCCAGCAGCAAGAACCATCCTATCGATTCCAAGCGTTTGCGGCGTTTCATACCCATTAACGAAAGGAAAGTGGTCATTGTGGGATATAAAATGAACTTTTACCTCTTTTTCAAACTCTAAAAAAGACTCTTTTTCGATATTTCCCACCGATGCAACAACCAAATATGCAGTATTTGTAAAAATTTTTAAAATATTTTTAATATTTTTTCGGAGCTCTTCTTTCACAAAAACAAAATGCCGCAAAAGGATATCCCCCTCAAAAACAGCAGCTTTAATTCTTGTATTTCCCACATCAACTACTAAAATCATAATTTGAATTTTGATTTAACGAAGGTACGAATTGATTTTTTTAAAAAAATGTTTTGGATATACTAAAAATCATCTTATATTTGCAGCCGCAACAAGCACGGTGCCTTAGCTCAGATGGTAGAGCAATGGACTGAAAATCCATGTGTCCCTGGTTCGATCCCTGGAGGCACCACTTTAAAACCCGAATAGAAATATTCGGGTTTTTTGTTTTAAAAATCTACTCTCCGCCCTATCTATATTTCATTCCTATTCCAAAACCTATCCTATTTTACGTTGGAACAACTTATTACTTACAAGGTCGAGCACAAAGGCAAAAAACCATCACTACGGATATTCATATATAAAAACAGCTCCTACTTGGGACTTGACTTTAAAGTTTGAATACGACGATAAAAAAACGTCTTCTGTGTAAAACCATTTAGTAAAAAGAAAAATCTCGCCCCTAACCTTTAAACGGTATTTTTATCTAAAAGACCTACATTATAGTTTCTCTAGCCCTCAATTATATGAATCGAGGACCGCAAACACTACTTTAAAATACGAATAGTCCCCATGCTTTGGGATTCGAACTTTTGTTTTAAATACCTAAGAAATGAAATTCGTTAGATATTTACTGACTGATGCCTGACGAATAATCCAAACTCTCAAAACAATTAATTACCCCAACTACTATTCTATACTTTTTCATATATTTACTACAAAAAAAATTATCGCAAAGTAGATCATGTACACTAAAAAAGCTGATCTAACATTAAATAAATAACCTTGTTCTAGATAATCATCCAAATTAAAGACTAACTCTACAGTAATTACTATGAAAAAAATTTTATTATCGCTGTTTTTTATGGCTACATTGCAAGCCACAACAGCCCAAAACAGGACGGAACCTGTAACTATTACAGACCTGTTTAAAATAAAAACCATTGGGAATATAACTCTAACTAAAGACGGAACGAAAGTCGCATTTACTTTAACCTCCATTGAACCAGATAAGAAGAATGTACTCGATTATACATATCGCACCCAGATATATAGCGCGTCAACGTCGAACACTTTAGCCCCCTTACAATTGACGACTTCCCAAGAAGGTGGCACAAAACCTGCATGGAGCCCGGACGGAAAGCAACTTGCTTTTACTCGATATGTAGAAGAGAAGTCACAGATTTTTATTTTATCTATGGAAGGTGGAGAGCCCGTACAATTAACCACTTTTAAGTATGGTGCAAACAATCCAAAATGGTCTCCCGATGGTAAAAAAATACTATTCTCATCCAGTATTTCATTACAAGAACTAAGAAAAGATTCTATTTTAAATAAATCATACTCGGTACCAACCTGGACAATGGAAAAACCAGGGTTTAAAAAAAATGAATATTTGGTAGCTAACTCCAGCAAGCCCGATCCCAACGGGAGTTTGTCACAGATAAGAGCGTATTTAGACAAAAATACGGTTGACAAGAAAGCAATTGTACTGAATAAATTAAATTTTCAGAATGAGTCTTCTATTTCTTCTGAAATGAATTTTAATTGCTTTTTTGATATTACCACCACTAAAGGTGACGAACCTCGCTTACTCACGAAAGGATTTTATAGTTTTACCGATGCCCAATACACCAGAGATGGCTCACAACTCATTTTCTCCGGAGATATGGACAGTATAGAAAATCCGGACCGATCCTTAGAGAGCGAAATTTACTTAGCTGATAATGATGGTAGTAATTTCAAAATGATCTTAGGAGAAAAAGAGAAGCAATTTAGCAACGCCTCTTTATCGCATTCCGGAAAAATGCTAGCCTTTCTATCCAGTACTACTTCTTTTGTCTCCGTTCCTACATTGGCAGTAATGCCTATTAATGGTAGTGAAAATGATATCATCACAATCCCTTTCGACCGTGACAAAACAAATATTACGTGGAGTAACGACGACAAATACCTATACTTCACCTCTCAAAGCAATGGAGGAACTATTTTAAATAGAGCAAATATTAAAACAAAAAAAGTAGAAGCATTGTCTAACAGCGATATTGGCGTATCAAGCTTTGACCTCGCCAATAATACAGTCGCTTATGCTAAAACGGAAGTAGCAAATCCTTCAGAATTATATTTCGCAAATACTGACTTTAAAAAACAAAGAAAAGGAAGTGATTTCAACGGATGGATTGGCAATAAAAAACTGTCTTTTCCTGAAAAGAAGACCTTTACCAATGATCTAGGAATGGAAGTTGAATACTGGGTGATGAAACCGACCAACTACCAGCAAGGAGAAAAATACCCACTATTATTAGAAATTCATGGAGGCCCATCAGCCATGTGGGGACCAGGCCAAGAAAGCATGTGGCATGAATACCAATATTTTTGTAGTAAAGGCTACGGTGTAGTGTACAGCAATCCTCGCGGATCAGGGGGCTATGGCTTAGATTTTTTAAGAGCAAACATCAATGATTGGGGGAAAGGTCCTTCCAGCGATGTACTGACTGCTTTAGACAAAACTATTGATGAAGGCTGGGCTGACAAAGATAATCTATTAATAACAGGCGGCTCTTATGCTGGTTATCTTACTGCATGGATTATTAGCCATGATAATCGTTTTAAAGCTGCATGTGCGCAACGTGGAGTTTATGACCTTAATACTTTTTTTGGCGAAGGAAACGCATGGAGGTTAGTTCCTAATTATTTTGGAGGCTACCCATGGGAACCAAAAATTAAAGAAATTCTAGCTAGAGAATCTCCTTTAACCTACGTTGAAAATATCAAAACACCATTCATTATTTTTCATGGAGGCAATGATCGCCGTACGGGATTCGTTCAAGGTGAAATGCTTTTTCGCAGCCTTAAAGTTTTAGGGCGCCCTGTTGAATATGTCGTACACCCAGGAGCAACACATGAAATTACCAGGAGTGGAGATAACAGACAACGAATGGATCAACTGTTACGAACCTTTGAATTCTTTGAAAGGTGGATTGATAAAAGTAAAGACAAGTAGCCATCAACCTTTTGCTTATTACAATTTATGCGATTATCATAAAAATCAGAAACTCGCATATTTTATAGTGCCTTAATAAAAAAGCGAGCTATCAAATGACAAAATAACTGTAAACTGTTTAATACTACCGACTATTTTAGTTGGAAAAAAACACATAATCCATGCCTCACCGGTTCTCCAGTTCCCAAAAGATCGGGATTAACAACAGGAGGTAAGAATTTAAATCCCGAATAGTACTGACCCTTCAAAATTTCGATTTTAATTCATAATTTCAACATAAAAAAAGGAGCAATTTGCTCCTTTTTTTATGTTGTGATTTACGAACCTCCTGTTTTATTGGGGGCTTACACTCTCTCGCATGCAACTAGCACTGCATCATAAAGCTAGTAGTTACCTATAACAAAAGGGTCTTACAGTTTATTAAACTCAAACTGTTGCCCACCCACTGTCGCCTCATACATGAGTCCACCCTTCTGCATCGTAAATACCATAACGCCTTCAGCATACTTCACATTTGCCGAAGCCCCGGCAGTTACGGCTACTGCCGAAACCTGAGCCGCAAATTCGATTTGACTATTTTTGAATCGATCCATATCATTTTCGGACTCAAAAAACACCACTTCCCTATACACTTGTGCACCTGCTTGGAATCCGATACTCACTTGCGATAATTTTGCTAAACCTACCAGCTTACTGCGTTCGTAGACTGCTCCATTTCCAGCCGCCCCTCCGATAATAAATCCACCCTTACCCACGTTTGGAAAGATAACGTAGCCATACGCTTTTTCAAAAAGCACCTCCATAAGGGGATCCGTTGTAATGAATTCCACTTTTGCTATCTTACTATCAGCAATAATTTCTTTCTTCTTAGCCCGCGATTGCCCATACACAGAAGACATGTTTATCGCGCAAGCAATCACCACTATCCAAATAATAGTTACTTTTTTCATAACTTTGATTTTAAAATGATTATCAAATAAACTGTCCCAATAGCACTACTTTTAGCAATGAACAGGGAAGCAAAATAAAGCTTATCAAATTTAAAATAAATTTCTCAAACAAAAGCATATTAGTTTGATTTTCAGTACTATAAAATATATTTTATTTCCTCATGCCACTACCGTTTCCATTTATTTTTAAGTCGCAAATAAATTAATGCTGTTATGTATGCATCCCCAATTGCCGTGTGTCGATCACTTTTTTGAATTTTAAAAATACCGCATAATTCATCTAAACCTGAGTGTTGATCTTGCTGCAGCCCTTTAAATTTTTGATACATCTTATCCGTATCGATACTTCGATTTTTGAGTTTCCCTAAACCCATTCGTTTTAATCCTTCGTTTATCATTTTAACATCAAAACTCACATGATGACCCACCAGTACTGCGTCTTTTATGAAATTTAAAAATTGTATTACTCCTTCTGTCTCTGTTATTTTTTCTTCTTTACCTTCTTTTAGAATCCCATGAATAGGCACTGTTTCTCTTTTAAAGACAGTTTGTATCACAAACAGCTCTAAAGAATCCTTCACGCTAATTGTGTTCCCATCAATTCCGACAGCGCCAATTGACAATATTACATCTGTTCGAAAATCCAAGCCTGTTGTTTCCGTGTCAAAAACCACAACACGTTGCTCTATATTCTCTTTTAATTTCAAATCAAAACAAGACAAATAGCTTTGCCAAAATTCAGGATAGATTTTGTTGTCTTTTTTAAACCAATTGAAAAGCACCATCTAAGTAAAGTAAGTTAGTTGAAATCGAGTTTTAAGAATTTCCTGTATGTCATGAATGGGATGAAAAGCGTTCTTAAGCTTTAGCTTATCCAATTTTGATAATTTATTTAAGTCCAAATACCTTCCATTAGAGTTACTTGCAAAACCCTCCTCAGTTCTGAATTTTTGCAAAATAGAGAATGCATCAGAACAAGCTTTGTAAATTGTTGCGTTTTGAGGCTCTAGAGCTGCTAATTTTTCAAATCTTAAAAAGGTGTTATTTACACCTATAATTTTTTGATGCAAACACAACAATCTTGCCGCATCAATTAAAGGCATCAAACCTCGTCCTTTTATATCAAATTCATCTTTATGTTCCCCATCTTTTTCTACTAAAAACTGCCTAAAAAAGCTTAGCGGAGGTGGGTTTTTCAACGCATCACCCCCCAAGTAAGCGAAGAAAATCTGGTTGTTATTTATGTTTTTAAAAACAGTCTCCGTAATTGTGGCAACCAATTCTTTATCCCCATAAATAAAGTCATAATCAAAAAAAATGGAGCACATTAAAATCCCTTTCTCCCGCGGATTATGTATCCAAGTAGTATATTGCTCCTTCCATTCTTTTTCTGATTTACACCATAGCGGATTACTCGCCATCATTTCAGCAGGACATAACTCATACCCCACGACACTTAACATATGCGTTACATTTTTCGCTAAATGAATAAAATATTTTTTAACCTCGTCATGACTATCCGCAGCTACATCTTTAAAAACCAGAGCGTTATCTTGATCTGTCAATAATAATTGTTCTCTTCTTCCCTGACTCCCTATATTTAACCACGCAAATCGGACAGGGGGCTCCTTTTCCATTTTTAAAATAGATAGTTCAATTGCTCGTTTTGTAACGGCCGTATTGACCTCTCCCACAATCTGGCATATATGTGCGATGGGAATATTTTCATACAACGCATTCACGATTAATTTAGTTAGATTTTCCCTGATTGCTTTGAGTTCAAGTGGAGTTTGCGCTCTTTTTGTCTGTTTTACAAGTACCCCAGGATTATTAGCCTGAGCGGTAAAAACGTCATGTTCAGAAATAATACCTATAATTTCTGATTCTGGCGTACCATCTGAAGTCACACACAAATGACCAATATTGTGCTGCATCATCAGCAACTGGATTTCAGCAACAGACCGGTTTACAGGAACGGTGATTACCGGTGCCGACATAATTTGGTCCGCAGTGGCGTTTACAGCGAACATTCCCGTAGCAATTTTAGAACGTAAATCTTTATCTGTAATAATCCCTATTGGCAAGTGATTTTTTTCAATAATAACGCTACCTATCTTATATTTTACCATCGTTTCTGCGATACATTTAACAGCCTCTTTTCCAGTAGCTGTAATAGGATTTTCAGTATATGAAATGGATTTAAAATACTGCATTACAGCATCCGGTTCATTATAGATTACGTTTTCTGAAATCAATTTTCCCTTATTATCTTTATCATGCGGGTTTCGCGTATTGGAAGCAAAACTTTCCAGTAAAAATTCAGAAACCTTTGGGTTTTGAAAAACATAGGGTTTAAAAGTGGCTATAGGAATCGCGTAAAGCAAACTTTCTTCTCGAGCCATAGCGTCCATTAAATAATTATCCTTAGCAAAAAAAGGTCGAAGTCCCAGAATATCGCCTTCATCGCATTTATCGATAAGAATTTCTTTTTCATCATAATAAATTGACAAGCCTACCGCTCCATCTTTAACAATATAAAAATACGAATGTGGCTGATCGTTAACATTAAAAAGCACTTGATTTTTCTCTAAATAAACCACCTGCGATTCTTTAGAGATGGCAATCAAATCCAGCATGCTAAGATTCAAAAAAGGAGGATGGTTTTTTAAAAAATCAGCGATCCGCTCTGCTATTGAATTTTTCATAAACAGTTTATTAATGCCTAAAATTACGATTAATAGACAAGCTTTTGACTTCAGGCTCCTTTAAATATGAAAAAAAACATATAGGAATCGCGCTCGTAACTGCTAAAATTTTAAAAAATTAGAACTTTAAATACAGCATCTATAAATTAAAGCCGTTTAATTTACATTATTCTCTTACTATATTTGCTAATTTATTATATTTATGCAAAATTTATATACATGGATATTTTAGCCTGCCCGAAATGCCAAGGGAACCAAATTATAAAAAGCGGCGTGATCAACAGTAAACAAAGGTATTTATGCAAAAAATGCAACTACTTCTTTACGGTCCCGAAAATCGGCAAAAAGATAGACGATTACTATGTGACCAAGGCTTTGCAGTTGTATCTTGAAGGGTTAAGTTACCGCGAAATCGAACGTATAATCGGAGTATCGCATGTCACCATCAGCAATTGGGTAAAATCATTTAACATAAAGAAGCCATCCCACGCCAACTACCACCCGACCTATAAGATTTTTAACCACTTGGAGCTTATAGCTTACATAAAAAACAAGGACTTACTATCCGGTGCCGGCATGATAATAACCGAACTTGGGGACAAGTTCATGCTTATAAAATGGGAACGGTTCAAGGATTAACTATAGTACTTTACACTTATATATATCATAATTTTTTTTCTTAACAAAAAATTAGACTTTGGCTGCCTTAAAACTAACCCTTTTACTAACCAAAAATTTAATTTACTATGAAAAAAATTTCTTTGATTGCAGTCATACTGCTATTCAGTTTAAAAGGCTTTTCTCAGGGCTCCCCCGATTATGGTGCTGGAATGAAATTCAATTTAAACGAAGATGGCTCCAAGTACCTTAGGGTGATATCCTGGGCACAAATATGGGCACAATACAATTCTGATCGCCCTTTAGACGGAAACGGCAACGAACAAGCCGACTTAGATTTCAGTGTCAGAAGAGCTCGTGTATTGCTGTATGCGCAAATCAATAAAGATTTTTTAATCTTAACGCACATAGGACTTAATAGTCTTAATTCCAACACAATGAGTCCTACAGGAACAGGAGAGGGATCTCAATTATTTTTACATGATGTTTGGGCTCAATACAGTCTTGGTAAAAATAATGCCGTCGGAGGCGGATTGCATTACTGGAACGGAATTTCTCGTTTGAACAACCAAAGCACTTTGAATTTGATGACATTAGACAACCAAAGGCAAGCTTGGGCTACCTTAGGTCTATCAGATCAATTTGCTAGACACATCGGGGTTTACGCAAAGGGGGCTTTGGGTAAATTGCAATATCGCGTTTCTATGAATGGCGCCGCAACAAATAATTTACAAGCCACTACAGTGCCAACAAATGGAGGTGCAGCAACCTATACCGGCAGAAGGCTACTTGGTTCAAAAGAAGCAGGCAGAACTTATGCAGGATATTTTGAATATGGTTTTTTAGAATCAGAGAGCAACTTTTTACCTTATAAAGTGGGTTCTTATTTAGGAACTAAAAAAGTATTCAATATCGGAGCTGGATTCTTTTCTCATCCCAATGGTTCCGCAGTTGCTGATGCTGCTGGAAATTTAAGTGGCGAAAATGTGACGGTTTTTGGACTCGATGCTTTTTATGACGTGCCTGTAGGGACGAAAGGCGCCGCTTTTACGGCTTATGCTTTGTATCAAAATACGGATTATGGAAAAAACTACAGACTAGGAACAACCTACGAAACGGGCTCAATGGTCCATACACACGTGGGTTATGTAATTCCAGGAAAATCAAAAACACGTTTTCAACCTTATGTTTCTTACGACGAAAGACAAATCGATGCTTTAAACGATAATGCTTCTCAATTGGGTATCGGCGCTAATGCATTCTTCAGCGGACATAATTCTAAACTAACGCTAGAGTACCAGACTTTAAAATACGCCACAAACAAATCGATAAACACGGTTACTTTGCAAGCTATGATTTATTTATAACCAACTAACCTTTATTACTACACTATTATGAGCGATAAACAAGACAAAGCGACAGCTTATTGGAAGGAAAACCTAAGGTATCTCCTGATTTTATTAAGCATCTGGTTTGCGGTTTCTTATGGAGCCGGAATCCTTTTCAAAGAGGCATTAGATTCTATTAAATTAGGTGGTTTCCCACTTGGTTTTTGGTTTGCGCAACAAGGTTCAATTTATGTATTTGTCATTCTGATATTTGTCTATGTTCATTTAATGAACAAATTAGACAAAAAATACGGATACGACGAAGAATAACAAAACTATAAAAAAATAAAATATCATGGATTTACAAACTTGGACCTATATAATTGTTGGGGTAACATTTGCCCTCTATATTGGAATTGCAATCTGGTCTCGCGCCGGATCAACTAAAGAATTTTATGTTGCGGGAGGAGAGATTTCTCCATTGGCAAACGGAATGGCCACGGCGGCCGACTGGATGAGCGCCGCATCTTTCATATCGATGGCCGGAATCATTTCCTTTGATGGCTATGATGGTGCTGTTTATCTGATGGGCTGGACCGGTGGATATGTTTTGCTTGCCCTTTTACTTGCACCATATCTGCGAAAATTCGGGAAATTTACCGTTCCTGATTTTATTGGAGAACGTTATTACTCTAACACCGCAAGAACGGTTGCCGTTATCTGTGCATTAGTGGTTTCTTTCACTTACGTGGCAGGACAAATGCGCGGAGTGGGTTTAGTATTTTCTAAATTTCTGGAAGTTGACATTAACACTGGAGTTATCATAGGAATGATAATCGTTTTGTTTTATGCCACCTTAGGAGGCATGAAAGGGATTACGTATACCCAAGTGGCACAGTATTGTGTGTTAATATTTGCTTTCATGGTTCCTGCTATATTTATCTCTATCCAAATGACAGGAAACCCTGTTCCACAATTAGGAATGGGAGGGCAAGTTCTGGGAAGCGACACTTATTTATTGGATAAACTAAACGGCCTTTCCACGGATCTTGGCTTTTCAGTATACACTAACGGTACGAAATCAATGGTAGACGTCTTTGCAATTACACTAGCCTTAATGGTTGGTACTGCAGGATTACCGCACGTAATTGTTCGTTTCTTTACAGTTAAAAGAGTGAAGGACGCCAGGAAATCAGCTGGATATGCATTGGTTTTAATTGCTATTTTATACACAACTGCTCCAGCAATTGCTGTTTTCGCAAAAACTAATTTGATTGAAACAGTGAATGGAAAAGACTATTCTTCTATGCCGGCTTGGTTTACTAAATGGGAAACTACAGGTTTATTGAAATTTGAAGATAAAAATGGCGACGGTAAAATTCAATATTACAACGACAATTCCAAGGACGCAGCATTTTTAGCCGCCCAAGAAGCCAAAGGAAACAAGGGTAGCGAATTAACCATTGATAAAGACATCATGGTATTGGCTAATCCTGAAATTGCAAACTTACCCAATTGGGTTATTGCTTTAGTAGCTGCTGGAGCTTTGGCTGCCGCGCTATCTACTGCCGCAGGTTTATTATTAGTGATTTCAGCTTCTGTATCACATGATATCATCAAAAAAATGATCAACCCTAACATCTCTGAGAAAAATGAACTTTGGGCTGCTCGTCTAGCTGCTGCAGTTGCAGTAATCATCGCGGGTTATTTCGGAATCAACCCTCCTGGCTTTGTTGCTGCGGTCGTCGCACTTGCTTTTGGATTAGCCGCTGCCTCATTATTCCCAGCTATCATACTTGGAATTTTTGACAAGAAAATGAACAAAGAAGGCGCTATAGCCGGTATGATTATAGGCTTGCTATTGATGCTTTTCTATATGTTGAAATTCAAATTTGGACTTTTTGACGGCGGACAAGATGCTGTTGCTGGCTTAAAAGAAAGCTGGTGGTTCGGGATTTCGCCTGAAGGTTTTGGAACGATAG
>JBLIKD010000034.1:0-16749 GCA_047636275.1 Flavobacterium sp.
CCGGTTTCAAGTTTTACGATTTCACTTTTAGTATTGTTTTTATCTTCTGGATAGACGAAGTTGAGAAAGGGTTGATCTAACAATTCTTCCTCCGTGTAGCCTAATATTTTGATAGCAGCGGGATTTATTTTAATGAAATGTGTTGAGGAAGCGATAATCATCATTTCAGACGACATAGTAAAGAATTTATCAGATCTCGCTCTGGATTCTTCCATTTTTTTTCTTTCGGTGATATCGGTAGATATTCCCCCGATAGCATAAATTCTACCAGTTGAATCATACAATGGAAACTTTACAGCTATGTAGGTGTGCTTGCTATCTTTTTGGTGGATAGTTTCTTCTGTCTTTAATTCACGTAATTTTTTTACGACCTCAATATCTGAATTTCGGTAGGTGTCAGCAACATCTTCTGGTAAAAAATCATAGTCTGTTTTTCCTATTATTGCGTCATTCGAAATTTCAAATAAGTCACAAAACTGTTTGTTTACTAAAAGATATTCTCCATTAATTCTTTTAATAAAAATGGGATTGGATGTATTGTCAATAATAGACTGAAGTAATTGTGTACTATCGTACAGTGATTTTTGAGTAATTTTTTTAGCTCTTAATTGCGATTTGATAATGAAGTACACAATGATCAATAAAATAATGGATAGTATAAATAAGGAAATCTCTACCCAATTCAATAGCGAATCCATCGTTTTGTCTCTTTGATTACTAAGGCGCGAAATGAAGATCCACCCCGCAGCAATAACTACTAAAAGATTTATAACAAATCCTAGAAATACTTTTTTTTCAAATGATATTTTCATCAACTAACATTTTAATTTGATTTTGAAAAACAGAATAATTAAAGTTTCAACTGCTTGTTAGTGTGAAAGTTAGTAAATTATATTCAATTTTTTAACTCAAAATTATTTTTTTAGCGTGAAATACGTAATGAAATCGAGTTGCTAAAGGTATGAAGTAATGCAAGTCTCTTCTTAATTTAATAATATAGCTTTTATGTTTAATTTTAAAAGCGGAAAATCATGTGATACATACCATGCTCTTAAAAATTAGCGTGTGGTGGGTTATTTTTATTTGTTTTCAAACCGCATCAAGTTTAGGCTCAGTAAAATGACAACTAAAGTGACACCAACATCTGCTGCGATAGCTAAAACTAGATTGCCATACCCTAAAACAGCTAATGCTATAAAAACGACCTTTACGATAATAGCGGCAATGGTATTGGTTTTTATCCTCAGTAACGTTTTCTTACTGAGACGAATCAGAAACGGGATAAGGGAAAGCTTGTCATTCATCAGGGCGATATCAGCAACTTCAATTGCCGTATCGCTTCCGGCGGCTCCCATTGCAATCCCCACTGTACTCAATGCGAGTGCTGGTGCGTCGTTTATACCGTCGCCAACCATGGCTACGGTAACATATTCTTTTAAAAGGGCCGCTATTTTATCTGATTTATTTTCTGGAAGTAAGCCGCCAAATACTTTTTTTATACCCACGACATCAGCTACATAATGAGCTGCTTTTTCACTATCCCCCGTGAGCATTATAAGTTCGATATTAAGTGCTTGCAATTGCTTGATAGCCGAAATACTATCGTACTTTATCATATCAGTCAAACCGATAATGCCAGCTACTCCGGTACCAAAGCTAACTACAACGCTTGTTTTACCTTGGGAAGCTAATTGTTCAACAATCTTTTCAGCCTCCTTGCTTACCTCGTGATTTTCTCTGATGAATTCCAATTTACCTACAAAAACGGTTTTATCCTCACAAACCAAACACTTTGCAGTGGCTCCTTTTCCCATGATGCTCTTAAAGCGTTCTGCTTTATGTGGTTCAAATCCTTCTGCCCTACTCGCTGTAACTACGGCTTGCGCCAAGGGATGTTCAGAGAAAATTTCGGTTCCAGCAGCACAGGCTAGCAGTTCTTGCCGGCTCGTTCCGTTTAGCGGAAAGATATCAGAAACAATCGGAGATCCATAAGTGATGGTTCTAGTTTTGTCTAGAGCTATCGCTTTGACTCGAGCTAAGGCCTCTATGTATTTGCCTCCTTTTACTAGCGCCCCTTTTGCGGAAGCATTTCCTATCGCAGCATATATTGCGACAGGAGTTGAGATTACAAGCGCACAGGGACAGGCAATCACTAACAGTGTAATAGCTTGTTTCAACCATATATCAAAGTCCAGATGCAGAACAAAAACTGGTATGGCAAATACCATAACAGCCATGGCGATTATGCTAGGAGTATAGAATTTAGAGAAACGCTGAATGAATTTCTGTGTGTCACTTCTAGAGGCCGCTGCTTCAAAAGTCAGACGGATTATTTTAGCAAAGGTGGTATCGATGGAGAGGGTAGTAGTTTCCATTTCAATAAAACCATTTTTGTTGAGTGTTCCTGCAAATAAAATAGCACCAGGACGCTTGTCTTTTGGGATGGGTTCTCCGGTAATGGCTGCTTCATCAACGGTAGTTTCTCCTGAGATTATTTTTCCGTCCAATGGAATCATTTCGCCGGGTTTCACTTGAATGATGGTGCCTATGGTAACTTTGTTAACGGGAATGTTTTTATTTTCTAATTTGACAAAAGCCGTTTTTGGAGCTCTATTCACCAATTGATCTAATGCCGATTTTGAGTTCTCTAGACCGATATCCTCTAGTCGCTCTCCTAGGACATAGAGTACAATTACAACTGCCGCTTCTGGGTATTCTCCCAAATAAAAAGCAGCAACAACAGCAATTGTCATCAGTAAATTGATACTGCTAAATTTAAGTTTTAAAATTGCTTTTATGCCATTTAGCAAAACGGTGTGGCCAATACCAATGACAAATAAGGCGAAAATAAAAGGCGCATAAGGCATTGGAATGTCTAAACCAATTATCGATAAGATTTCTAAAATAATGACAATGGTTACAGAGGAAAGGAGGAAAAGGAATTTATTATCCTGTATGGGAAGTTTCATAAATAAAAGGTTTTCCTAACTGGGTATTAGTAATCCGTAAGATGCTAACAAGCCGTTTTATGGTTATGTTCGTCGTTTAAAAAAAATGGAGGCGTTGTCTTTGTTTTGTTAAAGACTAAGTTAAACAAAAATAACGGTACGTCCGTTGATATCTAATAGCTATAATTTTGTTTTTATTAGATGGAGTGATCAATTCTCAGTATCGGAATTAGCGGTTATGCCTAACGACTTTCTGTAAGCAAAGGTTTTTCGGTTAATACTAGTATCCAATACTGTAGATCATATATGGGTTTTTGATAGATATGGATAAGGAACCTTGTCGTTTGTTAAAAGCTCGCAAATTAGTTCTGAATTTGGGATTTAATTATAAACTAAAAATTATAGCCCACATTGCCAAAAACTTTGCGAACTTCGCATTAAAATAGAATAAGATGAAAATAAACTTAAAGAACGGAATTGATCAACTCATTTTCGGGATGAAACAAAAAGATGTTACCGCTATATACGGTAAGCCAGATAGAAATTATAAGGATGAAGATGACAACGTTATTTTCGCCTACAATACCCTCAAAATCCGTTTGACGTTCTACAAAGAGGAAGAATTTAAACTGGGATATATGGTGGCTTCTAATCCTAAATTAGAGTTATTCGGAAATAAAGTAGTTAATAGAAAAATCAGTGAAGTTAAAAAAGAAGTAGCTACAAAAGGAGTGAATAATTTTACCCAAGAAGAATTTGACACTTTCGAAAATTACTTTAATGAAGACAATTGGATTATCTTTCAAACAGAGTTTGATGAGATAGTAAAAGTAGAAATTGGTGCGATCATCAACCAGAAGGATGAATTTGACTGGAAGTTTAAAAGCAAATAAAAGCAAGTTAATAAACGTTTTAGTCTTCTAGTCCAGAAGTTTCAGGGTTGGGGATTTCTCAATGCTGAGGTAACAGGAAAATAGCACAATACATTTTATTCTCTGACCAGTATGAAATGTGAATAACTATCGTTTAATAAAGAAACCCGATATATTAAAAAATATGTCGGGTTTCTTTATTAAAGGTAGCTTTAGAAGGCTTTTTTATTCTTTTGGGCCTGTTGGTTTTTCGAGCATTTCCATTTCAAAAATCAGGGTTGCGTTTGGTGGTATAACACCACCAGCTCCGCGTTCTCCGTAAGCTAAATTAGAAGGAATGAATAAGACTACTTTGTCCCCATAAGACATCAGATCTAATCCTTCCAAAAATCCGGGAATCATACCGTCTTTTTTTCCTGCTTGAAAAGGAAAAGCTTGGTATCCGTTTTGCGCAGCTCTATTTTCATCGAATGTACCATATGCTTTATTTACATCTTCATAGCTACTGTCAAATAAATTTCCGTCTTCAAAATAACCCGCATAGTGAAAATAAAAAGTACTACCATCAACTGGTTTGATACCTGCTCCTTTTTGGACTATTTTGTAAGTCAGTCCAGAAGGAGTTGTAGTTGCAGTGGATTTTACAGTGTTAAAATAAGCTTTTTTTGCAGCAACTACCGGCGCATATTTTTCTAAAGATGCTTTTTTACCTTCTGCTTCAAGTGCCGTTTCTTTCGCTTTATTTTCGGCATCGATCAGTGCTTGTTTTTTAGCATCTTCCACTTTATTTAGAAAATAATCAGAGAATACTTTGGGAGCATCAAACTTTTTTGCCAAAGTGCCTTTTCGCGTAATAGTGACTTTTTTGATCACATCATCTTTAGCGATAGCATTCACGACATTCATGCCTTGGGTAACATGCCCAAAAATGGTATGCTTGCCGTTTAGCCATGGCGTATCTTTATGAGTTATAAAAAACTGACTTGAATTACTTGCGGGACCAGAGTTGGCCATAGCTAGAATACCACCTTTGTCAAATTTTAAAGCAGTAAATTCATCTTTGAAAAGATATCCGGTACCTGCAGAACCAGTTCCTGAAGGATCACCACCTTGAATCATGAAGTTCGGTATCACACGGTGAAATTTTAAACCATCAAAAAAAGGTTTCGCTTTTAGTTTATCGTCAGTTACAAAAGTATTCTTCCCTTCTGCTAGGGCAATGAAATTGGCAACGGTAACGGGTGTTTTTTCGTACTCTAATTGAGCGGTTATGTCACCTTTGGTTGTGGTAAAAGTGACAAAAATCCCATCGAGAACTGGAGTTTTTACGTCCGTTTTATTGGCTGCGGCATTGGTCTTCAGTACAACTTTTTTTGCAGTCTGAGCTTGCACATTAAGTATTCCAATGCATACTAAAAATAAAAGTTTAAGTTTCATTTATATTTATTTAAGGACTAATTTATACAAAGCTATTTAATTATTGAGGTGCTGCTTCTAATAATTCTATTTCAAAGACAATATTGGTATTAGGAGGAATAACATCTCCCGCACCACCTGCACCGTAAGCTAAGTGTGAGGGTATGAATAAAATGGCCTTATCGCCAAAAGATAGTTTTTCTAATCCTTCAATGAAGCCAGGAATCATGCCATCTTTTTTTCCAGACTGAAATGGAATGGGTTGGTATCCATTTTGAGCTGCTCTAGCAGGATCAAATTTTCCATAAGTTTGAGCCACGTTTTCTATACTTGTATCAAAAAGGTGTCCATCTTCTAGAAAACCTGCATAATGGATGAATAATGCTGCCCCTTTTGCCGGTTTTTTACCATCCGCTTTTTTAGTGATAACGTATTTAAGTCCAGTAGATGTTTTTGTTGCCTTACTTTGCAGAGCATTAAAATATTTCATCTTGTCTTGACGGACATCTTTATATTTCTCGTCGTATTTTTTTTTACTCTGTTCTTCAATAGCTAGTTTTTGTTTTTGATTTTCAGATTCCACTGAGAAATAATCGTAAAAAGTTTTTACAGCATTAAACTTTTTAGCTGCTTCTCCTTTTCGGATAATAGTTACTTTATTAACGTAATCGTTTTGCTCGATCAGGTTCACGACGTCGATTCCTTTACCGACTACGTGACCAAAAATAGTATGCTTACCGTCTAGCCATGGAGTAGCGACGTGTGTAATAAAAAACTGGCTGCTGTTAGTTGCAGGACCGTTATTTGCCATTGCCAAAACGCCACCTGCATCAAAACGCAAATCGGTAAATTCATCTTTAAATTTATAGCCAGCATCACCAGATCCTGTGCCTAGCGGATCTCCTGTCTGTATCATGAAGTCTTTGATTACTCTGTGAAATCTCAGTCCATCATAAAAAGGGCGTCCTTTCAGGTTGTCATTAGTGACAAAATCATTTTTACCTTCGGCTAAAGTAACAAAGTTGGCGACCGTTATAGGTGCTTTTTTGTAATCTAAAGCAACAACAATATCTCCTTTACTAGTTGCTATTTTAGCAAATAAACCATCCGGGAGGTTGCTGTTTTCCTCGTTGCAGGAATATAATGTAGTAATTGCGAGTAATACGAATAGGATCTTTTTTTTCATAACGATAGTGGTTAGCTTATTGTTTTAAAGTGTCTTTTGTTTGTACTGGTATTGGTCTTGTTTTTTTCGTTGGATTCTGCACTTGCGTCGTAGGGTCTTGTATTGCTTTTTTTATAGCTGGTGCCTCAGGTATAGATGTTGGATTCATTTGTTTTTTATAGACCGCTTCTGACATAAAATCACGCAATGTAACGGTGCAAATCAGGGGTTGGTTGGTACCAATTCTTTTATTGTCGCCGTGATAACCAAATCCCATGTGCGATGGAAAAAGAAAAGTTATTTTTTCATTTTTGTGCATTAGTTTGATACCGTCTCTTAGCCCCATCATAATATCTTGTTTGTCAACATAATAAATTTGCGGTCTTAATTCTAATTCAGAGTAAATGACAGTCCCTTTAAGATCTTTTATTTCGTAGTCAAAGAGAACAACATCTCCTTTCTTTGGAGTTAGGGAGTCCACTTCATTAGCGGTTTCATAGTAATACCAGTAGCCTTTTGAAGAAGCTGTGTAATCTAACTGCGGATTACTTTTCATTAGTTTTTTAATCTGATCTTCTTCGCCAGCCACTAATTTTTTATTTCTTTCTACTGATTTTTTCATAAAACTTCCTGAAGTTTGTGAAATAGGCCTACGGGCTTCCTGATGTTGTTTACAACTGGAAATTAGAAGGGATAAAAATAAAGTAATTGCGATAATAGGACTAAATTTCATGACGTTTTATATCGTTAGTTTTGTTACTAAATCCTCAAATTTGCTCACTGTTTCTTCCATCGACACGTCTGATTTTCCACCAGCGGCATTACAATGTCCACCACCTTGAAAATGATTGCGTGCAAATTGATTGACATCAAAGTCACCTTGTGAACGGAAGGATATTTTAATTATTTTCTCGTCTTTATTTTCTATAAAAATGGCTGTAAAGACAATTCCTTTTATACTTAAACCATAGTTCACGATGCCTTCAGTATCTCCTTTTACATAATCAAAGGTGTTCAATTCATCTTGAGTTAGCGTAGTATAGGTTGTCTTATGTTCTGCAATTACTTTCAAGTTTTGAAGAGCTCGACCCAATAGCTGCAATCGACTGTAGGAACTATTTTCAAAAAGTAAAGTGGGAATTTTAGTGTTCTCAACACCTAAATCAATTAATTCAGCAACTATTCTATGCGTGTTTCCAGTAGTTCCTGGGAACCGGAAGGAACCGGAATCAGTTAGTATCCCTGTATAAATGCAGGTTCCAATTGTCTTGTCGATGTCTTCTTTTTTATCAAGAAAAGAGATGAAATTGTATAACATTTCGCAGGTGGACCCAAAAGAGGTGTCTGAATACGTGTATGCTGCATAATCATCCGGTTTTTGATGATGGTCAATCATGATAAAAGGCGCTTTCATTTCGGCTAAAACAGCTTCCATTGCTCCACCCACGCGGTGTAAAGCATTGAAGTCCAACGTGAAAATTAGATCGACTGCCTCCAGTATTTCGGTGCAGTTTTCTTTGTCTTTTTCGAATATTTTAACGGTCTCTGAGCCTGGAAGCCAAGCAAGGAAATCAGGAAATTCATTAGGAGCAATCACGATAGGTTCATGATTGTTTTTTAATAAAAAATGATATAATCCAAGAGTTGAACCCATGGCATCTCCGTCAGGACCTCTATGTGGAATGATTGCAATTTTTTTTGGTGTCGCTAATAGCAACTGTATCGCTTGAATGTCTTGTATTTTCATAGTGTGCGAAATTACATTTTTTAATGTAAAGTTGAAAATATTTATAAATTAACGTTGTTTTTTAGGTCAAAAGTTGTCTAATTTTCCTCTTTTTAATTTTTGATACAAAAGATGCTTTGGCCCTTTTACAATTTGGGAATGGTAAATACCTATTCGCCCCGATGCCAAATAAGCTATAAAACAGGCAAGTCCGACAAATAGTCCACTTTCTATCCCAAAGAGTTCTATTCCCATGACTGTGCAAGCGATGGGCGTATGAGTTGCTCCAGAAAAAACGGCTACAAATCCCATTCCTGCCAAAAGCGCAAGAGGCAATGGCACAAAAGTGGATAAGGCGCTTCCCAATGTAGCTCCAATAAAAAACAGCGGGGTAACCTCACCACCCTTAAAGCCTGCACCTAGGGTAAATCCAGTAAACAAAATCTTGAGTAAAAAGTCATAATATTCACTAGGGTTAGAAAAGGATTCGATGATAATAGGGACTCCTAAGCCTAAATATTTTGTCGCTCCTGTGAAATATATGGCAGATGCAAATACAATCCCGCCCACGAGTGGACGTAGCGGAGGATATGGTATAGCTTTTGAAAATAATGCCCCCCAATAATGGGTACTTCTGGAAAAAAGCATCGCTGCTAGACCAAAGAGAATACTAATAGGAATTATCCAAAGCAATAGTGTTAAAGAGAAGGAAGGGACAATAGGAATGGAATAGTGGGTGTGCTTTACTTCCCATAACTCGACAGTATAGTAAGCCATAAAGGCTACTAAAAAAGATAAAATAACACTTTTGTAATTGATTTTACTGAAATACAGTACTTCTAAAGCAAATAGAGCCCCTGCTAAAGGTGTCCCAAAAACAGAAGCAAATCCAGCACTAATTCCCAAAATGATTAGCGTTTTTCTCTCTGAATTATCGAGTTTGAAAACCTTGGTGAATTGATCAGCTATTGCCCCGCCCATCTGTACCGCAGTTCCCTCACGACCAGCTGACCCACCAAATAAATGGGTGATTATCGTACCTATAAGCACTAAAGGAGCCATTTTTAAAGGAATTGTCTTTTTTGTAGTTTCGTATTCTTCCAGTAATAAATTATTACCCTTTACAGTTTCTTTACCGTAGTAATGATATCCTAACCCAATAAGCAACCCACCAATTGGCAGCAGCCAAATGATCCAGCTATTCTGTCCTCGATATTGTGCTGCCCATTCTAAGGCCACTAACAAAAAGGTTGAGGCCGAGCCAGATAAAAAACCTATCAAAACACAAATGAAAATCCATTTGAGGGAGTGTAGTATGATTGTTTTTATTTTTTCTAAATTCATTCGTGTGAATAGTGGGGTTGCTTTAACAAATTTTGGCTAAAGTATTACAATCCGTCGGAAATATTTTATTTTTCAGGAAGTACCGCCTTAAATTCAATTTTTGCAAGATATTCAGAAGCTATTAATTTACTAATTTCATAGAAGCTGGTTTTATACCTTCTAAAAAAAGCAGCGTGCGCTTCAGCAATATCCGCAAAGGAGGTAATATCAGTGGTGAAAACTGGGGTATGAATAACATCTTCGACTCTCACATTTAAATTCCTAAGCACTTTTCTAACTTTTTAAGTAATATTAAGTATTCTAATCTTTTATTTTTAGTTGTCCACGATGACTACCGTATCTGAAAGTTTAACAATAGTACTAATTTTAACGCATGGGAACAGCCCTTTTATCGTACCAAGGTGAACCTGTTGCTATATTTTCTCTTTTCATCATGATTGTTTTTTAGTTTATCGTTGAAGGAATCTATTTTGATTATCGAGTTTGGTATATTTTTTGCAATTCACGAAGATAATAAAATAAAAAAGACTGATACTGTCGAGAAAAGTTCGATTTCGATAGCCTGAAACATACTATTCTTGAAAATTTAAAGTTATAAAGGAAGTGAAACTATTCCATTTTTATGTTTTTATAATTCTGGATTTTTATTTTAAAAACAATTTCTAAATAAACTAGCATTATGAAACGAATTTTCTTTCTTTTTTTAATATTTGGTGCGATTTCAACCAGTTATTCTCAGCAAGATTTTAACGGGGAGTTCAAAGCGTTGCCGCCTTTAAACAAGGAGTTAAATAGTAAAGCGGTAATTTTGCAGATACCAGGACCACCAAAAGTGAAGCCGTACGTTGCTGATGTCATACCGGAAAACACCTTTAAAATACCCAAAAACGATGTTATCCTCGCGCCAGAGGTTTATAGAAGAAACCAAGATTTAGGCGCTTTTAAAACTAATTCTAAAATTGCAAATGTACGATATCGAGATGGAGCCTATGTTGATGGAGACAGAATTAGGATTTATGTGAATTATAAGGTTGTGGACTATGAAGCTCTTTTGGAAGGAGATTTTAAAAGTTTGGAAATAAAGCTTGAAAAAGGGATAAATAGAATCGATTTTGAAGCGCTAAATGAGGGCTTTGCCGCGCCTAATACTGCAGAACTTCAAGTTTATGACGATAAGGGAAGGATGATTTCCTCTAGTCAATGGAATATAGGTACTGGGTACAAGGCGTCAATAATAGTAGACATGCAGCAAATGTAATTTTTAATAAATAAAAGGGGTTAACATCTAAACAAAAGTCGTTTTATAATTAAATTAGATTAATTTTTTTAATGTTCGTTTAAGGTTTTGTTTTCTAATTATAAAGCTTGGTATATTTGTTGCCGCTTGATATTTACAGATTTTAAAAATAAAGAGGCATAGTATGAAACATATATTAGTGGTTGTTATAATGTTTTTTGCAATAAACAGCTATTCTCAAATGGAGTTTAGCACTAAGTTTAAAGCAATACCTCCTTTGGATACAAGTATTAAAACTAAAAAAGTAGCTCCTGCAACAGTTGCCCCACGAGATATTGTAGCTCCCAATATATTAAAAAAATCTGAACCGAAATTTCAGAGCACTAATTTTAAAATTGGTGATCCTGATCCTTTTTCTATGATTCAAACCAATGATTTTATTAATCCAGGGGATGAAGTGAGAGATAAAATGAATAAGAGTATCGAAAAATCATTAGTCAATAATGGATTAAAAGAAGACACATCGTATTTAAATGCAAAAGACTTGGATTTTGGAATTATCAGAACAAAGTCAAAGTCTTTAATAATGCGAGTGAGAGATTATGGAGCAATTGATGGGGATTTAATAAAAGCTACCGTTATACACAATTATAAGAGTACTGTTTTAGTAAATAATTTATACTTAGAATCAAATTTCAAAGACATCAAAATAGACCTTCAACAAGGACTTAATTATTTAGAATTACAAGCGCTAAACCGCGGGTCTTTGGGAGGGAATACGGGGGCTTTTTATATATATGATAATGAAGGAAATATGTTGTTGTCTGATCTATGGAATAACTTTGACACAGGGGTTAAGTCTAAATTCACATTTATAAAAGAATAATAGTTGCTTTTACAAACTAAAAAAGATCAGCGGTAACTCTAAACTTCATATCAGCTTTTACTGTAATATCTGTATTCAATGTTTCTTTAATCACGGCCTCAGTTCGCAATTTAAAGGAGGAAGCTTTGATATATTTATCTAGTTTCTCTACAGTGGGCGTGAGTGTTAAAGTATTTGAATTAGAGTTTATATCATCTTTATAAGCCAATTCAATTTCGTCGTTGGCATCTGTTGAAATATAAAGACGAATTGATTTTAAAAAACTGTAAGTTTTGTTTTCAGGGTCCGTAATTGTGACTGTTAACTCTTTTAACCTAACATCTTTCACTAAGTTAGCCTTCGTGTTGTTATTCTCAAATTCAGCACTCGAGTTAGTTGCAATGTCAGTTGTTGGTATAGGGAAGACTGTTCCTACGGGGAATGTGCTTGGAATTTTAAAAGTAGTCTGATTTGAAATTGTAAATGTCAGTACTTGGTCTACAACACTACAAGAAATGATAAAAAGACTCAAAGTTGCGATGGCTATATAAATATACTTTTTCAAAACTTTCTGTTTATAAATTAATAATTTCAAAAGTAATTAATAAAACTTCAATGTTATATGACTATCCAAGGTTTTATGTTTTTTATTTGCGATTTATTAAGATGATATTCCGAAGCGACTGGTCTGGGTTGTATTTTAACTTCTTGTTTGATATGAAAAATAGTGGAATTTGTATTCGAAGACTTGTATCGTTTTACTTCGGGTGTTGCTAGAACTTAATAATTGCCTAACGAAAATAAATTCTAATTTTTCAAAATACAATTTTTCAATGCCGAATATAAAAAGTATTTTTGTCTGATAAAGACATAAAAAAATGATTAATTATTTATTACTAGCCATTATCAGTATTCTTGTTTTTTTAGCAAGTGTTTATATTGTTCGGTTAACGAAGAGTGTAAAAATAATGAAGCAAATTATAAAGGAGAAAGAGATTAAAGAAAAAGAAAAAGAAAAGGAGGCTGATGCTAATACCGATGAAATTTAGATTGATTTACATCGAAGTAAACTCTTGATTTTTTTCATTTGCTCAATTGCGATTTAATTGAAAATTTTTTGTTTGAAAAGAGAGATGAATTTCTTTATTGAACAAGTTTGTAATGTCTTTTTAATTTCTTGTACTAAAGTATTTAAGGCTTGTTTGGTATTGATACTATCTTGAATCTTTTTTATTGGAACTATGTAATTAGTTGAATGGTAATTTTGAATGACTTTCTTTAATTGGAGTAATTCTTAAGCGCTTTTATGTAGTTTTTTTGAGCTCGGTTTTTTTAATCTTCAATTACGAAATGTAGATTGAGTCATAAAAATGATTAGTAATCGACTCTGCCGCTGTCTTTCTGACTAGTAATAGTGGCGTTTAAGAAGCGTTTTTTATTGAAGTTACAGCTTGTGTTTGACAAGCTTAATTCAGAGCCATCAAAAAAGGATTAGCGTGGTAATACTTGATTTATTCGCTTTTTGCTGTTTAAAGCGAAATACCTTTATTAGGCTTTGTTCTTTTTTGCTACATTTGCAGCATTATAAAATAAAGCAGTAGAGACAGAATTTGTCGTTTTCTTTCCCACTTTTTAAATACAGTAAGAAAGATTCAATTTTATGAGGCTTAACAATTAACTTATACTTTTCCGCATGCAACACAACGTACTAATTTTAGATTTTGGATCGCAATATACACAGCTTATTGCTCGTAGAGTTCGCGAATTAAATATATTCTGCGAAATTTTTCCTTACAATCATTTTCCTAGTGATTTATCAAGTTATAAAGCCGTAATTCTGGGAGGTAGCCCTTTTTCTGTAAGAGGAGAAGATGCACCGCATCCAGACTTATCTCAAATTAGAGGTAAGCTACCCATGCTTGCGGTATGTTATGGTGCGCAATACTTAGCTCATTTTAGTGGTGGTGAAGTAGCGGCTTCAAATACTAGAGAATATGGTAGAGCTAATTTATCCTATATCAAAGAGAATGAAGTTTTCTTTGAAGGTGTTTCAGCGAATAGCCAGGTTTGGATGAGTCATAGCGATAGTGTAAAGGCTTTACCCACCAATGGAGTAAAATTAGCCAGTACGCACGATGTTGAATTTGCAGCTTATAAAATTGAGGGCGAAACAACCTATGCGATTCAGTACCATCCAGAAGTTTTTCATTCGACAGACGGATCAAAAATGCTTGAAAATTTTTTAGTAAAAATCGCTGAGGTTCCTCAAAATTTCACTCCAAATGCTTTTGTAGAAGATATGGTTGCTGAACTTAAAGAGAAATTGCAGGATGATAAGGTAGTTCTTGGGCTTTCTGGAGGAGTAGATTCTACTGTAGCAGCGGTTTTATTACACCAGGCGATCGGTAAAAATCTGTATTGCATTTTTGTAAATAATGGTTTGCTTCGTAAAAACGAGTTTCAAAATGTATTGGATCAATATAAAGGAATGGGCTTGAATGTAAAAGGGGTTGATTCTGGAGATCGTTTCTTATCAGAGCTTGCGGGAGTAAGTGATCCAGAGACGAAACGTAAAATCATTGGTAGAGTTTTTATTGAAGTTTTTGATGATGAATCACATTTAATTGAAGGAGTAAAATGGTTAGCACAAGGAACTATATATCCTGATGTAATTGAATCGGTTTCAGTGAAAGGACCTTCGGCTACAATAAAATCACACCATAATGTGGGTGGTTTACCTGACTATATGAAATTAAAAATTGTAGAGCCGCTTCGTATGCTTTTTAAAGATGAGGTACGTAGAGTCGGAGCTTCATTAGGGATTGATCCAGAATTGTTAGGAAGGCATCCTTTTCCTGGGCCTGGATTGTCCATTAGGATTTTGGGTGATATCACACCAGAAAAAGTTAGTATTTTACAAGATGTAGATGCTGTCTTTATCGATGGATTGAAATCTTGGGGGCTGTACGATAAAGTATGGCAAGCTGGAGCAATCCTTCTTCCTGTTAATAGTGTTGGGGTCATGGGCGATGAGCGTACTTATGAAAAAGTAGTTGCACTACGTGCTGTTGAATCTACGGATGGTATGACTGCTGATTGGGTACATTTACCTTATGATTTCCTGATGAAAGTGTCGAATGATATTATCAATAAAGTAAAGGGAGTGAATAGAGTGGTTTATGACATTAGTTCAAAACCACCAGCAACAATTGAATGGGAATAAGTTATAATTTTTTTATTCCCTCCTAAAATAATTATTTTTAATAATCGTTATAGCAACGGTACCATTTTTTTCATTAAAATTTGGTACCGTTTTTGTTATCTTTGAACCACTAATTTATACACGTACACTAATGAAGTATTTTCTTGCAATTTATATACCTTTTTTCCTCTTCACCGCAGCCGTTTTTTCACAGGAAAAAGCCGTAACACATAAAGTAGAGAGGGGAGAAACAATTAATCAAATAGCACTAAAATACAAGGTTACACCTTACGATATTTACCAGCTAAACCCAGATGCACAGAGTGGTCTTAGGCCAAATAGTATTTTATTGATTCCAAATAAATCAGGAACGAAAAGTCTAAGTACACAGAATAAAGTAAGCGGGAAATCGAGATCTCACTTAGTGATTGCAAAAGAAACTTTGTACGGACTCGAAAACGAATATGGAATTTCTGATGAAGAGTTAAAAAGAGCTAATCCCTTCCTTGAAGAGGAAGGATTGCAAATTGGACAGGTCATCACTATCCCCTTAAAGACTACCCCAAGAATCATTCTGAAAACCATTCCTAAAAATGGAGTTGTCCAGCAAGATACATTCATTTATCATGACGTGCTTGCAAAAGAAACTAAATATTCTATTGCCAAAAGGTATGGATTTACTGTTGAGGAATTAGAAAAACGCAATCCTGATGTAGTTGATAATTTACCTATTGGATATAGATTAACACTTATAGGAGTAGCTTCAAAATCTGAAAAAGTAATGGAGAGAACAACTAAAAAAGGAGAATTAAAAGATAATAAAGAAGAGCAAAACGGAATAAAGGCTCTAACGGTTCTTGATTCTATTTCTTATGAAGTTAAACCTAAGGAAACCCTATATAGTTTATCAAAAATGTTTGACATGACTCAAGAAGAACTTACTGTGCTTAATCCGGAACTTAACAACGGAGTTGAAATAGGGATGCTGTTGAGAATTCCTTCTAGACGTTCGGTTGCAATGGCGGATAAAAAAGCATACAATTCTTTGTCTAAAAAAATCACATACGGATCGCGTAAAAGAATGGCGTTGCTCTTACCTTTTAACATAGCCGCTATTGAAGGGGATACTGCAAATACCACTTATACTCGTTTGAAAAAAGATAAGTTTTTAAATATGACTTTAGATTTTTATGCCGGAGCTTTAATAGCTATTGATTCCGCTAAAACTCTAGGTTTTCCAATAGATGTCGAAATTTATGACTCTCGTGAAACTAAAAACAATTCAGCTGTTGCTATGATAATTCAAAATAATAATCTTGAAAATGCCAATGCTATACTAGGGCCATTTTACCAAAGTAATGCTGAAACAGCTGCCCAGTTGTTGAGTTTGAACAATGTACCTGTTATATCGCCACTATCAAAAGATGTAGGAACCCCTTATGCTAACTTATACCAGACCATACCAACAAATGAAGTGATAAAAACCGCTATGTTTGATTACATGCGAACAAAGAATGGTAATATTATAGCTGTAGTCGACAAGAAAAAAGAGTCTATTGTACAGTACTTAAAACAAAACCAAAAGGCAGTTCCGTTCGTTGCCTTCAAAGAAAACGGAAGTTTGTCTGCAGAAAGTCTCAAAAGTCTTTTGGTAAAAGGGAAAATGAATTATGTAGTTATGGAAACAGGGAATACTTGGATGATAAAAACTACTATAGCAGCTATGTTGAGCTCTATGTCAGCGTATGAATTACAATTGGTGATATTAGAACCGAATGAAACATTGGATACAGATGAAATTAATTTTTTGAATCTTACTAAATTAAAATTAATGTATCCGTCGGTTACCAATGATTATGTCTCTCCAGAAAAGGCAGTTTTTGAAAAAAAATATAGAAAAATCAACAATATTCCTCCCAGTGATTATGCTACACGTGGCTTTGATATGACTTTTGACACTATGATGCGATTGGT
>JBLIKD010000035.1:0-16569 GCA_047636275.1 Flavobacterium sp.
TTTCGATCACCTAATGCTAATTTAGGATATTCTATTTCTAGTAATTCAACTTTTCCCGTCCCCATATAGGAGATACCATGATTTTTGCACATAAGATTCTGATTTTATTGGTGTTAAAAAATAGTTTGATTTAAACATTTACATAAAGATACAAAATTTTTATGACTGATCATGACGAAGGTGTTAATAGCTCACTTGTATCTATAAATCTAGAAATCAACAGATTGAAACGATAAAAACAAATTAACCATACCCTTTTTTGACCAATGCCAAACTTATTTTTAAAGGTCACACTAGAGGTAGACAAGCTGTAATAACCAATGTCTAAATAGACGTTAGACACTTTCAAACCATCTCCTCTTAATCGATCTTTCCCTTTTTGCAACTGCTTATCGTGAAATCATTTTGCAACCTATTCTTATTTTTCTGAAGCTGGTTAAAAGTAGGTAAACCAGCAGCAGAACTATATTTGCTTCTTTTCATATTTACGATGAAATTAGAATTGAAGACTTTCTTTTTCCTTCAGATAGTCCAAAAATCTAAACGTGATATTACTTAGAGTCTTCGATCCAAAAGTTTTTTTCGAATCTTTAAAATTCCCTTTTTTATTTTAGTACTTCTCAAAATAAAATCAGAAACACCGATAGTTGTGAGTAAAGAAATAAAAGCTAAAGTCCCTAGCGCTCCACCGAAACCTTCGAAGAAATCACTCTTGTTGATGTATACAGTACTGAATAGAATTCCGGCAACGGCTAAACGGAAATAGCTACCTCTAACTTTAAAAGATACCATTCCGATAAAGGAAGTTCCTATAAATACTAGCGGTATATTTTTTGACAAGTAAGCATTTAATATTTCTGGAAAAAAATGAAAAAACAACGCTACAATCAGCGAGAGCGACGCGGACGACCTTACTGCACTTTGTTTAAGTTTATCACTGATATAAAACGTTACAGTAGCTCCTAGAATTCCTGATATGATAATAACTACAATATTCATCATAGCTCATTAATTATGGTAATTATGACCACACCCACAAAAGCTATACTTCCAAGTTTTCCACCCATTCCAACAAACAAATTTTTGGATAACATAAAAAACACGCCCGCTAAGATTCCAGCGGCGATGACCAGAACAATAGAAGGTATAATTGCTACGCTCGACATCCCTACGAATACACCACAATAAATAGCAGCTGGTAGCTGTTTTAAATAGTACGACTCCTTGTTTATGGAAGGTAAAAACGATGCCGATGTACCTATAATTCCGGCAGATATAACGCTTCCAAAGCCAAAGTACAAATTTAAAAGATAACACATTACGGCTCCTACAGGCACCCAAAGGGCTACTAGAAATTTTTCATATACATATTCTTCATGATGTAAGTCCAAATATTTATATCCAAACAACAAAGTTAGACTAAGGAGTACTATCAAGGGTATAGAAGCAAAATTATCTAACTTATACTGCTCTTTTACTATCATTGTCAAAAATGTAATTTGCATAAACAAAATAGTTAACACTATAAAAAACCGACTAGCTTTATGTTTATTCATAAAAGAATTTGTTTATTGTGTTAAGATGTTAGGAAATAATAATAATAATAATAATGGAGTAGTTCCGACAGTGAATTTAGCTAACACAAATAAAAACACTTCAGTAAAGCAAAAGGACTTTATGATTATACTATACAATGGTTACGCTCAAGACTAGGCCGAGATTGATTAATATGAGATCTTTTTTAAACTAAGAAAACCCCGACAGTGCCGAGGTTTTCAATGTATCTATAAGTTTCAATTAGAAGAATCCAACTGGCTCTTTATCATAAGATATTAGCATGTTTTTTACAACACGATAATGATCTAATGCCATTTTATGGTTTTCACGACCGAATCCTGATTCTTTAACCCCTCCAAAAGGAGCGTGTGCTGGATACGTATTGTATTGGTTTACCCAAACTCTACCTGCCTGAATAGCACGTGGAACTTGGAATAATTCGTGAGCATCACGAGACCAAACTCCTGCACCTAAACCGTAAGGCGTATCATTTGCGATAGCAATAGCTTCTTCAGTAGAACTAAATGTTGTTAAAGCTACAACTGGTCCGAAAATTTCTTCTTGGAATACACGCATATTGTTTGTTCCTTTCAACACTGTTGGTTGAACATAGTATCCTCCAGCAAGATCGCCTTCATGATTACCAGCTTCACCACCAGCTAATACGACTGCACCTTCTTCTTTACCGATATTGATATAGTTAAGGATTTTATCGCATTGTGCTTTAGAAACTTGAGAACCAATCATTGTTTCTGGATCAAGTGGGTTTCCTGCTTTGACTAATTTTAGACGAGCTTGCATTCTTTCGATGAAAAGATCAGCAATATCTTCATGTACTAAAATACGTGATGGAGTTGTACAAATTTCTCCTTGATTTAGTGCAAACATTAATGCTCCTTCTACAGCTTTGCTGAAGAACTTGTCATCTTGGGCTGCTACAGATGGGAAGAAAATATTTGGAGATTTTCCACCTAACTCCATAGTTACTGGAATAATATTTTCTGCTGCATTGTGATATACTTTACGACCTGTTTCCGTAGAACCAGTAAATGAAAGTTTAGCAATACGTTTTGAAGTAGCTAAAGCTTGTCCAGCTTCTGCACCAAAACCAGTTACAATATTTAATACACCTGCAGGTAAAATATCACCTATTAATTCCATTAGCATAATAACACTTGTTGGTGTTTGCTCAGCTGGCTTAACAACTGCAGTACAACCTGTTGCTAAAGCTGGAGCAACTTTCCAAGCTAGCATTAGCATTGGGAAATTCCAAGGAATGATTTCTCCAACAACCCCAATAGGTTCGTGTAAAACGATACTTAATGTGTTTTTATCATGTTCAGAGATACTTCCTTCGTCTGCACGGATAACACCTGCGAAATAACGGAAGTGATCGATACAATAAGGGATGTCAGCTGCGCGAGATTCGCGGATTGGTTTACCGTTATCAATAGTTTCTAACGTTGCTAAGTATTCTAAGTTGTCTTCCATTACTTGCGCAATTTTCAACAACATATTACTACGTTCTGTCACTGAAGTTGTACTCCAAGACGGAAAAGCCTCGTGTGCTGCATCTAAAGCAAGATCAATGTCTTCTTGAGTAGAACGAGCAGCTTGAGTAAAAACTTTACCATCGACAGGTGAAGGATTGTCAAAATATTGTCCTTTGACTGGAGCAACAAATTTACCTCCAATAAAATTATCGTATCTATCTTTAAAAACGGGTTTAGTTACATTTGCCATATTTTATTTTATTTTTAAAATTATATAAGTGTAATTATTTTTTTCAAAAACGTTCTGTTTTAATTACACTGCGAAGGTATGGCAAAAGTTAACATAGCAACTTATTGATACGGGTCAAAAACTTATGAAAAAAGACCAGTATTTATCTACTTACTATAACACGGATGTGTTATTAATCGCAAACCACTTGTTTTAAGATAATTACGTTTGTTTTTAGTTTCAATGAATTTCTTTTGGACTTTTTCCGAATTTATTTTTAAAGGCTATACTGAAGTTAGAAAGGTTGTTGTAGCCCATGTCTAGATAAATATCTGAAGCTTTTAATTGGCCTTCCTTTAGGATCTCTTTTGCTCTTTGCAAACGCTTATCTTGCAACCATTTCCCTGGTGCTTCATTGTACTCTACTATAAAATGACGCTTAAAAGTAGATAAACTCATGTTGCATAGGAAGGCAATTTCTTCCAGTTTCAAGTTAGAATGAACATTACTTTCGACCACGTTTTTAAACGGTGAAACTTCTTTGGAAATTAAGGAATACAAATAGAATTCAAATTTTTCTTTGTATTTGTAAAGTAAGTACAGCATGATTTCTTCAAATTTAACTAAAAGCAACCGTTCAGTATAATCAGATGAGGCCGTATTTAAAACTGACAGTGAATTTAAGAAGGTTATGATATAATCGTCATTTTCAATTACGAAATACGGAATTTCGTCTTTATGAGGGAAACTGTTTTTGGTGTGTTTTTGTAGAAATTCCATCAATCTTTCTTCAGAAAAAAAGAAGAGTTTGCAATAATAAATAGCTTCGGTGTCCAATAACTCGGTCCAAAGCCAGTTTCCTTTTTTAAGAAGTAAAGATTGTTTACTATTCAGAGTTATTGAAGTATCTGCAAAATGAACCTGTTTCTTACCCACTTGCAAAAAGCTAAACATATTCATACTTAAATTGACCTTACTTTTTACAACATCATTGGTCATTTTAAAATCATAGACAAATAAACCCTTATTGAATTCCTTGTCTTGACTATAAATTTCGGGTATGTTTTCTATTGGCATATGATACTTCTTAAAAGGATTATTAGACTAAATTGATTGAATTCTGTTTTACAAAATTAACTAAAATTAATCCTTCCTTTAGTATAGCCTGGTTATTTCAACAAATAGGAAACCAATATCGACCCATAAAAATAACCTGTATTTATTTGATTATGCAATTCTTTACTTCGATATACGAACGTATAAGATAAATTAAGATTGTTTTTTCGGTATTTGAAACCTATCTCTCCATTAAAACGAACAGGAATTAAGTCAAAAGTCACTTCGCTATTATCATTAAAAAAACTTCCTTGTATGGTGGCGTCATACAACTGATACCTGATGCTGGGCGCAATATAAAGATAAAACTCTTCTCCCACCTCTTCAGCTCTACTGCTAACTGCCGCTCCAAGTAAATTAGAATTATAAATTGGAACTAATTTTTTGAATCCTATTCGAGTTAAGAAACCAGCAGAGACACTCCTAAAAATCGTTCCTAAGTGAGCCTCTGATTGAAAATTAAAATCAATTTTGTCGCTTTTTAATTTAGGAAGTAATTTATTCAAAAACAGAAAATGCGTTTGAACAGCCAAAGCATTAGTCACTTGGGTTTCCCAGCCATAAACTTGTTTATAACTGAAAAACTTATGGAGTCTTTCTTGAGTTTCTTTTCCAAAAGAGTTGGCCCCAAGAAAACCCAATTCAATCCCACCTTTAAAAACCGATTCATTTTGAAAAAAGAAACTTTTCTCTACCGCCCCAAAAAGATAGCCTGCAAAAGGACGGTCAATTACCGACATCGCACCCTTATTTATGAATTGTGGGTTATAGATAAACTGACCAATTCTAAACTCGACAATTTTTTTATTTACTTTTACGGTACCATTCTTAGCTAAAAACCGATAAAACAGTTCCAACCCATTTGTATAATACTTATCATTCTTTGAGGAAGTATACAAATCATTTTCCGTTATCAGACCTATTTCTCTTGTTCTACCTTGTCCTAAAGCAAAAGTAGCTGCTAACAGCAAGAGTACCATATAGGCCTTTTTTGACATATTTTAGTATTTTACTTTCCCCACCGTTCGCATCACTCGCATAATTTTTCTCTTTCTATTATTGATGTAGGACGACGAACTGGTTGCAGTGAATTTTCTAGGATTAGGCAAAATTGCAGCTATTCCTGCGGCTTGTATTGGTGTCAAATCTTTGGCATCTTTTCTATACCAATGTTCTGCCGCTGCCTGAGCGCCATATACCCCATTACCCATTTCAATACTATTCAAGTACACTTCCATGATACGCTCTTTACCCCAGATAAGCTCTATGAGAACCGTAAAATAGGCCTCTAACCCTTTTCTGAAGTAACTACGACCCTGCCATAGAAATACATTTTTAGCTGTTTGTTGCGATATAGTACTACCGCCTTTTATTTTTCGACCTCTCTCATTACCCTTATATGCTTTTTGCATCGCCTTGAAATCAAATCCGTTGTGGAATAGGAAGCTTCCGTCTTCACTTGCAATGACGGCTTTCTGTAAGTTGACAGAAATATTCTCAATAGACTCCCACTCGTGGCTGAATGAATTTTCTTTCTTATCAGCGCTGTTTTCAATAGCACGTATAACCATCAAAGGCGTAAATGGAACGGGAACAAACTTATAAAGTACCACAAAAAATAAGGAGATTGCAAAGAACCACAACAACACTTTAAATAAAAATCGACTAAACATAGTCATCAAACTTCTTGATCCTTTTTTTACTGGTTTCTTGATTGGTTTCTTTGGGATTATTTTTGTCGCCATTATACTAATTCTGCTAATTCTGTTCCTATTAAACTGCCTATTGCTACTCCCATTCCACCTAATCTAACGCCACAATAGACATTTTCAGACAATTGGGAAACTATAGGGTTCTTGCTATTACCGATACCCATGATTCCACTCCAACGATGGGCAATTTCAAATTTTTGATTGGGTAAAATTACTTCTTTTAGTAATTGCTCCAACTTATTTTGTACCATTTCTGTTTGTGCAAATTCTGTTGTGTTTTCGGCATCAAAATCTAAATTCCGACCTCCACCTAATAATATTCGGTCTCCAATATTTCTAAAATAATAATAGCCCCGATCTAAATGGAAAGTACCCTTGATATCCAGATTTTCAATGGGCTCTGTAATTAGCACTTGTGCTCTGGCCGGTTTTACTGCTACTCCGGTTATTGTATTTGCAAAACCGTTAGTGGCAAAGAGTACTTTCTTTGACCTGAAACTAAAGTCATTTAAAACCACTTCAACATCTACTCCTTTATCTACAAACGATGTAACTGTTTGCTGATTTAAAATCAATATGTTATTAGAAATAGCCTGTTTCAGTAACTTTTGCATCATATTTCCAGTATCAATTTGAGCTTCAAACGGATTGAAAACTAAATGTTCTCGAACCCCATTAAAACCAAAACGATCAATTTCTTTCACAAAAACATCCGATTTAAAAAGGGGGTTGAGCACCTCATTAATGAATGGTAATTTATTCATACACTCCTCATAGCAGCTTTCATCTTCTTTTAAAAATAGTTCATACCCTCCATAAGGCTTAAAATCTATAGCCTCATCTCCAAGGCGCTTTCTTAATAACCGTAGCCCTTCTAACCGTTTTGTAACTAGCTGATAAACTTCCTCCTCTGAATGTGACTTTAAGTCATCAATAATTTCAGAAATACTTCCAAAGCAGGCAAAACCAGCATTCTTGGTGCTAGCTCCATGTGGTAACATTCCTTTCTCAAGCACTAGTATTTTACTTTCCGGATATTTTTCGCGCAAGCGCAAAGCAGCGTGTAGCCCCACGATTCCACTACCCACAATGGTATAATCTACCTTTGTAAACCAATTTTTTAATTCCCAATAACTTAACTGCATTTGAAAAATTTTTATAAAAATAATATTTTTAGTCTAGTAAACAGGTATGAACTACCCTTTTTTACGATTACGATTATTGAAAAGAGTTCAAACAATCCTCTGATTTTTTTAGAATATTGTTGTAATTTAGAATCTTAAATTATATCATACTTTTTATGAAAAAAATATTTCTTACAACCCTAACAATGATGAGTTTAAGCGCAATGGCCCAAAACGTAATGTCACCGGAAACCCTATGGAAACTAGGACGAGTGAGTGCCTTAGGTATTTCTAAAGACACTAAAAACGTAGTTTATAAAGTGACTACTCCTTCAATTGAAGAAAACAAATCCAATTCAAAATTTTATGTCATTCCCGTAAGCGGCGGCCCCCCAACCGAAGTTAAGGAAACAAAGGACCTACTAAAGGACAAGAATATTTCCCCTGACGGAAAGTATCTTGTCTATTCTGAAGAGGTGAAGATCAACGATGTTCTAGGAAAAGATTTCTATCCTGATCTCGAAAAATCTGAAGTGAAAATCTATGATGGTTTAGACTATCGTCATTGGGACACTTGGAATGAAGGAAAATTTAATCATGTACTTTACAAAGAGACTAATGATGATGCAGTAGGAACTGATATCATGGGCAACGAGAAGTTCGACAGTCCACAAAAGCCTTTCGGCGGAGACGAGGATTACTTATGGTCTCCTGATAGTAAAAAAATTCTTTATGTGAGTAAGAAAAAGACAGGAACTGCATATGCCATTTCGACTAATACCAATATTTTTGAATATAGCTTAGAAACTGGTTTGACTACTAATAGAACTGAGGACAATCCAGGTTATGACGTAGCTCCTCAATTTTCTCCATCTGGTAACCTAACGTGGTTGCAGATGAAACGGGAAGGGTATGAAGCCGATAAAAATGACATTATTGTTGATTTTAACGGCATAGCAATGAACCTAACTGGAGAATGGGATGGTACTGTTGACAGCTTTCTTTGGAGCAAGGACGGTAAGAAAGTTTATTTCACAGCTGCAGTTGATGGTACAAAACAACTTTTTGAAGTGAATTTTCCTGGAATGACAAAAATAGCAATCCATGTGCAACAGATAACCAAAGGAGATTTTGATGTAAATGACTTAGTTGGCTTTACCAGCAACAGTATTATTGTTACCAGAAGTGATATGAACCATGCTTCGGAGGTTTTTTCTTATGACCTTAAGAAAAATACTTGGAAGCAAATTACCAATGTAAATACAGCGACTTACGACTCACTGGAATTAAGCAAGACCGAAAGAAGATATGTTACCACAACTGACGGTAAAAAAATGCTAGTGTGGGTAATTCTTCCTCCAAGCTTTGATGCGACAAAAAAGTATCCAACACTTTTATATTGCCAAGGAGGACCACAAAGCGCCCTGACGCAATTCTATTCTTTCCGTTGGAATTTTCAGTTAATGGCTGCTAATGGTTATATTGTTGTAGCACCAAATCGTCGCGGAATGCCCGGCCACGGAGTGGAGTGGAACGAGCAAATCAGTAAAGACTGGGGCGGACAGGTAATGGACGATTACCTTTCAGCTATTGACGATATCTCTAAAGAAAGCTATGTTGACAACGCCCGTTTGGGTTGCGTTGGCGCGAGTTATGGTGGCTATTCGGCATTTTATTTGGCCGGCATACATAACAATCGTTTTAAAACTTTCATTGCTCACGATGGTGTTTTCAATACACAGAGCATGTTCGGGACAACTGAGGAAGTTTTCTTCAGCAACTGGGATTTTGGTGGTCCGTATTGGGAAAAGGATAATGCCATAGCACAAAAAACCTACACTACATTCAACCCTATTAATTTAGTAGAAAAATGGAACACGCCGATACTGATTATCCAAGGAGGGAAAGATTTTCGTGTACCAATAGGACAAGGTCAAGAAGCTTTTCAAGCCGCACAACTGCGTGGTATAAAAAGTAGATTTTTATATTTTCCCGAAGAAAACCATTGGGTTCTGAAACCACAAAATGCCCAAGTTTGGCAAAAAGAATTCTTCAAATGGCTGAAAGAGACCTTGTAGAAAACTGAAGCATCCATAAAAAAACCTCACTTTTCAGTGAGGTTTTTTACTTTAACATTTACTTTTTATTCTGGAGCAATCATTTTAAACGTATCCATAAAAGCAGTAGTATAATCTCCTGCAATATAACGAGGATCATCCATTAATTGTCTGTGAAAAGGTATTGTAGTTTTAATTCCTTCAATTACAAATTCATCTAGCGCTCTTCTCATCTTACTAATTGCTTCCTCACGAGATTGAGCAGTAGTAATCAGTTTTGCGATCATAGAGTCATAATTTGGTGGAATGGTATATCCTGAATACACATGAGTATCTAATCGAACTCCATGTCCTCCTGGCATATGAAGTGTTGTTATTTTTCCTGGAGACGGTCTAAAATCATTATAAGGATCTTCAGCATTAATACGACATTCTATAGCGTGCATCTCTGGTAAATAATTTTTACCTGAAATAGGCACTCCTGCAGCCACTAATATTTGTTCGCGAATCAAGTCATAATCAATAACCTGTTCCGTAATAGGGTGCTCTACCTGAATACGCGTATTCATTTCCATAAAATAGAAATTACGGTGCTTATCAACTAAAAACTCTACCGTTCCTGCACCTTCATATTTGATATATTCAGCGGCTTTCACTGCTGCTTCACCCATTTTTAGACGCAATTCGTCTGTCATAAATGGTGAAGGAGTCTCTTCAGTCAATTTTTGATGACGCCTTTGTACGGAACAATCTCTTTCAGAAAGGTGACATGCTTTTCCAAATGAATCCCCAATGACTTGAATTTCGATATGACGAGGCTCTTCGATTAGTTTTTCAAGATACATTCCATCATTCCCAAAAGCAGCGGCAGATTCCTGACGGGCTCCATCCCATGCTTTCAATAAATCTTCATCTTTCCAGACCGCACGCATTCCTTTTCCACCACCACCTGCAGTAGCCTTAAGCATTACTGGGTAACCAAAAGATCGTGCCAACTCTTGCGCTTGTTCGAATGACTCCAGAATACCAACTGAACCAGGAACAACGGGTACTCCTGCTTCAATCATCGTGGCTTTTGCAGATGCTTTATCACCCATTCTGTCAATCATTTCCGGAGAAGCTCCAATAAATTTAATCCCGTGTTCCTGACATATTTTTGAAAATTTTGAATTTTCAGAAAGAAACCCATATCCTGGATGTATTGCATCTGCATTTGTAATTTCTGCAGCAGCAATAATATTTGACATTTTCAAATAGGACAAGTTGCTTGGAGGCGGCCCTATGCAAACAGCTTCGTCAGCAAATCGTACATGCAAACTTTCTACATCAGCAGTAGAGTAAACAGCTACAGTTTTAATGCCCATCTCTTTACAAGTACGAATTACGCGAAGTGCGATTTCTCCCCTATTTGCAATTAATATTTTTTTAAACATCTATTTTAAATTTAAAATTAAACAACAAACCTTAAATTCCGAATGTCATGAATTGAAATTCGGAATTTAAAATATTGAAATTTAAAATGTTATGATGGATCTACTAAGAATAAAGGTTGGTCAAATTCTACTGGTGACATATCGTCAACTAATATTTTTACAATTTTACCAGAAACTTCCGATTCAATTTCGTTAAATAACTTCATGGCTTCAATTACACAAAGTACGTCTCCTTTCCCAATTGTAGTTCCTACCTCAACAAACATAGGTTTGTCTGGGGTTGGCTTTCTATAAAAAGTTCCAATAATTGGAGACTTGATAGTTATGTACTTGTTTTCTGCTACAACAGGCGTGTCTATTACAGCCGCTACTGGTGCAGCATTCTGAACAGGCATTGCTTGTTGATTATGCGCAGGCATTTGTTGCACATAGGTGGTTTCTGTTGCGGTGCCTTCTATAGTAGTCCTAATGGTGATTTTAATATCATCCATTTCCAATTTAACTTCTGCAACTCCCGAATTTGCTACAAATTTGATTAGGTTCTGAATTTCTTTTAAATCCATATTTATTTGTTTTTAGTTTACAATTATTTTTTGTCGTACGCCCATTTTAAATAAATAGAACCCCACGTGAAACCTCCTCCAAAAGCAGCCAAAATAATTGTATCTCCCTTTTTAAATAGGTGTTCAAAATCATAGAGTACGAGAGGTAACGTTGCAGAGGTAGTATTTCCATACTTTTCTATATTCATCAAAACCTTAGATTCTTCTAAATTCATTCTGCTGGCCGTAGCATCAATTATACGCTTATTCGCCTGATGAGGGACTAACCAATCCACATCTGAATTAGTCAAATTATTCCTTTTCATAATAAGTTCACTAGCGTCAGCCATGTTTGTCACTGCATATTTAAAAACAGTTTTTCCGTCTTGAACAATGTTATGTCTGTTCTCCTCCACCGTTTTAAAAGAAGTGGGATGTAGCGATCCTCCAGCATCAATTTTTAAAAAATCACGACCTTCGCCGTCGCTTCTTAAATACTCATCCTGCACCCCTAATCCTTCATAGTTGGGTTCAAACAATACTGCACCGGCACCATCTCCAAAAATGATACAAGTAGATCGATCTGTATAATCTACAATAGAAGACATTTTATCAGCCCCTATTAGTAAAACCTTTTTATATTTTCCAGATTGAACATAAGCTGACGCAACAGACATTCCATACAAAAAACTGGAACAAGCTGCTTGCAAATCAAAAGCAAAAGCGTTCGTAGCTCCTATTGCTGTAGCCACATAAACCCCAGTCGCAGCAACTGGCATATCTGGTGTGGCTGTTCCCATTATGATTAAATCAATATCTAATGGATCAATATTTCCTTTTGCTAATAAATTTTGCGCTGCTTTTATTGCTAAATACGACGTTCCTTTATCTGCGTCTTTAAGAATCCTTCTTTCTTTAATTCCTGTTCGAGAAGTAATCCACTCGTCATTTGTATCGACTATTGTCTCCAATACTTTGTTTGAAAGGACAAAGTCAGGAACATAGGCTCCAACAGCGGTTATTGCGGCTGTAATTTTATTCATGGTATTTGAATATTTTTCTTCAAATAATGACATTTGAAAAAAGGATTAAAGGAGTTGAAAAATACAAAAAATTATGTAAATTTTTTGTTTTAGAACTTCTTATTTAATGAAAATCAGAAATAACAAAAAAACTCTCACGATGTGAGAGTTCGAATATCATTTAAAAAAAAATGCATTAAGCAACAGCTACAGACTTATCTATAACAACTTGCCCTCTGTAGTACATTTTCCCCTCATGCCAATAAGCTCTGTGGTATAGATGCGCTTCACCCGTAATCGGGCAAGTAGCGATTTGTGCTACAGTAGCTTTGTAATGTGTTCTTCTCTTATCTCTTCTTGTTTTCGAGATTTTTCTCTTAGGATGTGCCATTTTACTATATTATTTATCCGTTAATAGTTGCTTTAGTTTGTCCCAACGCGGGTCAATATTCTCTTCTTTATCTTTTTTATTATCTTCGTCAACCTCATCTTTATGCTCCTCCAGTATTAATTCCTTTAAACGTTCAAGAGCCTCCGTTTTTAAACTTCCGTCTTGTACACCTGGATGAACCCGCCTCAAGGGAACAGAAAGCGCAATCATTTCATAAATGTACTGAGCAATATCTAATTCAAATTCTCCAAATGGAAGAACCAACAATTCCTCATTATCATTATTATATGTATCTCCAAAACGAACTAACAATTTCATTTCCCCTTCTATTGGCAAATCAAAATCTTCACTCGTTAAATCACAAGGTACATTTACTGTCCCTTCATGCTTGAAAATCAATTCTAGCATTGTGCTTTTCTTCTCTAAAACTACATTCACTTTGATATCTGAAGTTTCAAATTCATCATAATCAAAGACTTCAAAAAACGCATTACTTATTTGATATTCAAAATGATGTTTTCCTAGCTTTAATCCTACAAAAGGAATTAAATATTGTTTAGTATTATTCATTTCAACAAAATTTTACCCCAAACTTCGGGAGTGCAAAGATATAAAATTATTACAAATCTAATAACCTTATTTATCTTTTTTTATTTAGTGTTGTTTATCTCTTACCTTTAATGGCTTTTGGCTGATTTCCAGATACTGAATTCTGGAACGGTAAGTATCTAAAGCGAGGTAAACCGCTTCTTTAAAAGAGTTGTGATCCGCAATCCCTTTCCCTGCAATATCATAAGCAGTACCGTGATCTGGAGAAGTTCTGATTTTACTCAAACCTGCCGTATAATTCACTCCATTACCAAAGGATAATGTTTTAAAAGGTATTAGCCCTTGATCATGGTAAGTAGCGATTACCGCATCATACTTTTCATACTGACCACTACCAAAAAAGCCGTCTGCTGCAAAAGGACCAAAGACTAATGTGCCTTTTGCTACTATTTTTTTTAATGCCGGTTTTAACACCGCATCATCTTCTTTACCTATTACACCACCATCCCCACAATGTGGATTTAATCCTAAAACAGCAATCTTAGGTTTGTTGATACTAAAGTCCTGAATTAATGACTTTCTTACTGTTTCAATTTTTTCTGTAATCAGAACTTCTGTCAATCGAGACGCTACTTCACTTACAGGTATATGATCGGTAAGCAGCCCTACTCTTAAATTACCTTGCACCATAAGCATTAAAGCGTTTCCTTCCAATTCCTGATTTAAATAATCCGTATGGCCGGGGAACTTAAATTCTTCTGATTGAATGTTGTACTTATTTATTGGAGCTGTAACTAAAACATCTACTAATCCTTCTTTTAAAGCATCTGTAGCAGCAATAAATGATTTCACCGCATATTGCCCCACTTTATCATCGTTAACTCCAAGGTTCAAATCGACCCCTTCTCTCCAGAGATTCAAAACATTAATCTTCCCTGGAACAATTTGGTCTAATTTATCAATTCCATGAAGCGGAACAGCTGACTCTAAATTCTTTTTTATGAATGACATTATTTTCACATTGGCAAAAATAACAGGCGTGCAGAGCTCTAGCATACGAGGATCCTCGAAAGTTTTAAGAACGACCTCGCTTCCAATACCGTTTAAATCCCCTATTGAAATTCCAACTATTATATTTTCTGCTTTTTTCATCATTAACTCTGTATATTTATTACTAATTTTGAAGTGCAAATTTAGTAAAATAAAATAAGAAATGTTTACAGGAATCATAGAAACCCTTGGAACCATCCAAGAAATCAAAAACGACAAAGGCAATGTTCACATCACAGTAGACTCGTCAATCACAGCTGAACTTAAAATAGATCAGAGCGTTGCCCATAATGGAATTTGTTTGACCGTGGTTGAACTGAAAGATAGCTCCTATTCAGTAACCGCAATTGGCGAAACCGTTCAGAAAACGAATCTTGGAAACTGGGTAGTTGGCGACAACTTGAACCTAGAGAGAGCCATGAGGTTAGGAGACCGCCTCGACGGACACATGGTACAAGGTCATGTGGACCAAACAGGTACATGCATTGAAGCTCAAGAAACCAACGGTAGCTGGTATTACACTTTTGAATATGATGAAGCTTTAAATAATCTAACCATTGAAAAAGGATCAATTACTGTAAACGGAGTAAGTCTTACAGTGGTAAACTCAAAGAAAAATCAATTTAGCGTTGCTATTATCCCATACACTTACGAGCACACTAATTTCAATAGCTTTGTTGTGGGTACAAAAATAAATCTAGAATTTGATGTAATAGGTAAGTACGTTTCCAAGTTATACGGCAAAAGCTAAAAACTATCAAACCTTATAAAAACAAAAACCCAATCTAAATTGGGTTTTTGTTTTTTAAGTTATTCCTGTAAATGATATAAATCCCAAACAGTATCGCGAAATTGAATAATACGAAAATATTTTCATCGATAGAAACTACAGGAGGATCCTGTCCCGGCGGCGGCGGCGGAGTCTGAGCATAAGCAGCGCTCCCACAAATTAATAAAAGTAATAGTAATATATATTTTTCTAAGACAATTTTCATAGTGTTCAAAAATAAAAAGTCAATTATTATAAAAAATTAATCTGCAGACTTTATCAACACGTGATCAGTTATGATACAAATTTACACAAACGTAATGTTTTGTAAAGAACAGACCTTATACTAAAGGTAGATATTCCGGAGGAATTCTAACTACTGGATAGTCAAAAAAAGTTTCTTAAAATAAATGATTTCAAAAGGCTCAGCGTGCCCACCCCACTTGGGTTCGAAGCAGGGAGTTTTACTATGCTTAAAATCAACACTTTTATTTGTTATATTACCGAATTACATGCCTTTTAATTAATTTTTAATAATCCTATTCTTTTTAGATTATGTAAATTTTAAAATATAATCGAGTTTGTGTGTTCACTGCTCCAACCTGTCCATTTTTTTAAATCGTTTCAATTAGCCATCTATCGCCTTATCACCATTGCGCTTTGCAATTATTAATCTGTTGTCAACAGTAGAAAAATATTTTCCATTCCTTTTTTTAAAATTGGTTTCAACAAAATTTTGATAATAGTCCGTTTTTACAGTAGTTTCATGTCATTCACATCCACATTTATTACTGTTATTAAAAAAATCTCGTAAATGATTTCTAAATGTTTCTTTTAGCACTTTTCCACAGGTTTGGATTTGGGTTGATTAAAGTTTATGTAAGCCTTAAAGACCTATAAAAACTTAATTTTATACTGATAAACAAATTAAGGGATCTCTTTCAAATAAACGTTCTACAAAATGAAATGAAGGTGTTGCACTTCCGTTCTTAGTTATTGAATGCGATTCATAATTTGCATCAGCATTTATATAACCATAGATAAAGAAGTTTGGCGAAATATTATAACCGCTAGTTATTTTATATCTATATCTTAAATTGCCAAGTTGATTTTGATTGTTTTTATTTAGTAAACCAATATTGAATTATATTTTTAGCATAAGTAAACCGTTTATAATCAGATACTTTTCCTGCTGCATTATCTGATTTTTAGTATTTAGAATCTCCACTGTAGAAAATACCACTGGAATCTATTAATCATTTGTAATCATAAATATGGTCAATACGTTTACCATCATCTTTATGTTTTAGCTGATCAATTGTTATGCCATCAACTTCAAGAGTATTCAATTCATTTGAAAATAGTTTATCAACCATATCTTCAAACACTAAATTATAATTACTTATCGTAAGGAAATCTTCTCTTTTTCGTTTAATACTACTTTTGTCAAATTACGAGAGCTACGATTCATACAAACGATACATTTTCTTTAACGTATCGTTGAAATAGCGGTGTTTTATTTTTC